>NZ_JBFOCW010000001.1:0-70858 GCF_040908005.1 Aeromonas sp. s1(2024)
GCTTTTTTATCTCCCCCTGTCAGGTGCCGGGCTATGCCAGCGGCAGGTAGATGTCGGTGACCAGCTCATGGGTGGGCACCTCGTGTACAAAGTTGTGGTAGTGGAAGAAGAGTGGAAAATCCCGCAGCTCTTCGCCGCTGGCGGGCAGCCAGTCGCGGTAGAGCGCCCGGGCACAGTCGGCCAGGAGGTCGTGGGAGCCGTGGTGGCGTACCACGGCGCAGCGCCCGGCCGGGATGAGGGCATTCTTCACGCCCCACTCATTGTCCTCGGCGACGGGGGCCTCGACGCTGCCACAGAGGGTAAAGCGAAACGCCGCACCCTCCGTCGTGGCGGGGTCGTCCGGCGCCAGGCCATAGGTCCGGCTGGTGGCGACCGGGGAGTCGCCCGTGGCCTTGCGCCACTGGATGAAGCGCGCCGCGGTGTCGTTGATGCGCTCGGGCAGGCCCTGATGGGTCAGGGCGGCGACGGCGGTCTGCGGGAACTGGATGATGTCGACTCGCATGGGGTCAATCCTCTTTGTGGGGGGCCGTGGCAGGCAGCGATGCCAGCTGGCCCAGTCCGGGTGCTGCCTGAACTGGCTGGGCGTCAGGCCGAACGTCTGCTTGAAGGCGCGACTGAAAGATTCGCCATGCTGGAAGCCGGCATCGAGGGCGATATCAGTCACCTTGTCCAGAGGCGCGAATGCCAACCGGTAAGAGGCCCGCTTCAGCCGCAGCAGCTGGATGTAACGCCCCAGCGGCACGCCGCAGTAAGCGGCAAATTGCCGATGAAAGTGAAAGGGCGAAAAGTGCGCCACGGCGCTGAGCCGCTCCAGCGACAGGTCGTCGTCGAGATGGCGCTCGATGTGCTCTGTCACCGTTTGAAAGCGTCGGCGGTAGGCCTCTGTCTGGTTGTGATCCATGGTCTCTCCTCTGTGCTGCCCACTATCGGCCAACGGGCCCGAGCTGTCCTGACGGATCTTGCTCTCTTTGCCTCCCCTCGGGGATAAGAGCCATGACCGCCAGCCCGGCGGGCGCTGCCTGACTTGTCGCGGGTTCGTCAGGCCAGCAGCAGGGCGGCCCCCGTCAGCAGGGCGGCGAGGGGCAGAACGGGGAGCCGTGGCACCCGCAGCAGGTAGAAGCCGACGGCGGCCAGCGCCAGATCGGTGGGGGAGAGCACGGCGCTCTGCCACACCGGCTGATAGAGGGCCGCCAGCAGCAGCCCCACCACGGCGGCGTTGATGCCGGCCACGGCCCCCGCCAGACGGGGGCGGGCCAGCCAGTGCTGCCAGCAGGGGCCCAGCGCCCAGAGCAGCAAGAAACCCGGCAGGAAGAGCGCCAGGGTCGCCAGCAGCGCCCCGATGAGGGGAGTGGCGGGCAACAGCACGGCGCCCAGGTAGGTGGCCAGGGTGAACATGGGGCCGGGTACCAGCTGGGCCAGGCCGTAGCCGGTCAGGAACTGCTGCTCGCTCAGGTGGTGACCCAGGCTCTCCTGCAACAGGGGCAGCACCACGTGACCACCGCCAAACACCAGGCTGCCTGCCCGGTAAAAGTCGGCCAGCAACTGGCTGACGGGGCCGCTCGCCACCAGGGGCAGGCCGACGAACAGCAGGGCGAACAGCAGCAGGGTCGGCCAGTGAGGCTGGCGATCCGGAGTGGACGCGGGGCCCTGACTCCCCGGGTGCGGCTCGCGCAGGGCACAGAGCAGGGCCGCGCCGAGCAGCATGGCGACCTGGGTCAGAAGACCGGGGGCGCACCAGAGGGCGGCGGCGGTGGCCACCATGACCCCCTGTTGCAGCGCCGTCTTGCAGAACTGGCGGCTCATGGTGAGCACGGCATCCGCCACCACGACGAGCGCCAGCAGCTTGAGGCCGTGCAGGGCGGCGTCCAGCCAGAGGTTGCCCGCAAGCTGACCCAGACCGACGGCGGCCGCCAGCAACAGCAGAAAGGAGGGGAGGGTAAAGCCGACGAAGGCGGCCAGGGCGCCGCCGATGCCGGCACGGTGGCGACCGATGGCAAAGCCGAGCTGGCTGGAGGCCGGACCCGGCAGCAGTTGGCACAGGGCCAGCAACTGGGCGAACTCCGCCTGGTTCAGCCAGCCCAGCCGCTGGACAAAGGTGCGCTGAAAATAGCCGATATGGGCGGCCGGCCCGCCAACACTGATGCACCCCAGCCACAAGAACTGCATGAATACCTGTCCCATCTTCCCCTCCTCGTCATCATCCTGGCCCGGATAATATGACAAAAAAGTGACAGTTTGGTGACGGTACGCCCTCCCGCGCTGCCTGCCATCAACAGGGGCTGGCGGGGTGGCTGGTCGCCTCCGCCAGCTGACGAGAGGTACCGGGGTGACGCGCGGCAGCCTGCCGGTGAGGGTCAGGGGGCAGGTTGTGCCTGGGGCAGGTAGCATTGTCCCGCCAGCCAGCAGGCGATGGACTGGCGACTGGCATCGAAGTGAGGCTCGGGCAGAGTGTGCGGGTCGCACCAGATCCAGCCCTCGCATTTTTCCGGCTCCAGCAGTTGCGGCTCCCCGTCCACCTCTGCCAGCAGGGTGACCGAGATGTAGTGCAGGCCGCTCTCGCGCCAGGTCTCCAGGTTGTTGGTGACGGCGATGACGCGAGGCTGGCGGATGACGAAGCCGGTCTCCTCCGCCACCTCCCGGATGGCTGCCGACTCGAAGGTCTCCCCCAATTCCAGATGACCGCCAGCGATGGACCAGTAGGGGGCATGGCTGCCCTTGCGCTTGCCAAGCAGTACCTGGCCCTGGCCATTGGTGAGAATGACGCCGACACCGACGCGGGGATAGGGGGTAGACATAGGGGAGGCTCCTTGCTGAGACGGCGGGGTGCGCCAGGGAAAACGGGCCCACCTTAGGGGGGATGGGCCCGTTGTGCAAGCCGCCTGTTCAAGGGCGATCGGATGCCGATTTTCCATCGCTTAAATGGATGGGTCTGGCGATATTCTATCTGTTAAATAGATGGGAAATGCCTCCGGATCAGGGCAGTCTGACCAGCATCTTGCCGGTATTGCGGCCCTGGAACAGTCCGATAAAGGCTTGCGGCATGCTGGCCAGCCCCTCGCTGACGGTCTCCTCGGCCTGGAGGGTGCCCGCCTCGAAGGCCGGCATGGCCTCGGCCAGGAACGCCCCGTAGTGTTGCCAGTGATCGGAGACCAGCAGCCCCTGCATCAGGATGCGCTTGCGGATCACCTGGGAGAGGTTGCGCGGGCCGCTGGCCTGGCCGTTGCTGTTGTACTGCTCGATGAGGCCGCACAGCACGATGCGCCCGTGCACCACCAGGTGGTTAAGGGCGGCATCCAGCATGGCGCCCCCCACGTTCTCGAAGTAGACGTGGATGCCTTCGGGGGCGAGGCGGGCCAGCTCGGCGTCGAGATCCGGGGTCTCCCGGTAGTTGATCACCGCATCGGCTCCCAGGGTCTTGAGGTAGGCGACCTTGTCGGCCGAGCCGGTGGAGCCGATGACCCTGGCCCCCGCCTGCTTGGCGAGCTGGACCGCCATGGTGCCGACCGCCCCGGAGGCTGCCGAGACCAGCAGGGTTTCACCGGCCTTCAGGTGTGCCACCTTGTGCAGGCCCGCCCAGGCGGTCATGCCCGGCATGCCGAGGGCGCCGAGGAAGCGCTGGGGCGGCAGGGTGGTGTCGGGCAGGCGGGTGAGCTGGGCGGCGTTTGCCACGAAGGCATCCCGCCAGCCCAGCATGCTGCTCACCTTGTCCCCCACCTTGAAATCGGGGTGGCGCGATGCCTGTACCGTGCCGATGGCGCCGCCGTCGAGGGGGCCGTTGAGGGGGAAGGGAGGAACGTAGCTTTTTGCCTCGCTCATGCGGCCGCGCATGTAGGGGTCCACCGACAGCCACTGGTTGGCGACCTGCACCTCTCCCTCCTGCAGGGCGGGCAGGGGCACGTCCCGGAGGGCGAAGTCCTCCAGGGTGGGGAGACCGGTGGGGCGACGCAGCAGTTGGATTTGATGGCTGATGGCATTCATGGGCATTCTCCGGCAGTGGGGCCGCGCGTCGGGCGGCGGCCTGGTATTTTTGTTTGTGTGCAAACTAAAATCAGGGTAGTCCTGAACACGGGGGCTGGCAACTGTTTTGTGTGCAAACTATTCAGCCCCGAAGTTGATGGGGTATACTGCCCCCTTGTCGTCAGCGAGGTCCTCCATGAGCGAATTGAAAAAGCAGGTCTGTTTTGCCCTCTACAGCGCCTCCAATGCGGTGATGCGTGCCTATCGGCCGCTGCTGGACAAGCTGGATCTCACCTATACCCAGTACCTGGTGATGCTCTCGCTCTGGGCCCGGGACGAGGTCAGCCTCAAGGAGATAGGGCAGGAGACCGGACTGGATGCGGGCACCCTGACCCCCATCGTCAAGCGGCTGGAGAGCAAGGGGTGGCTGACCCGAACCGTCTCCCACGAGGATGAGCGGCAAAAGTGCATCAGTCTGACCGAGGCGGGACGCCAGTTGCAGCAGGAGGTCAGGGAGTGCTGTCTGGCGGACAGCTTGCGCAATCAGGTGGATCTGGCCGATGCTGAGTTGGCCCAGCTCAAGCAGCTTTGCGATCGCGTGGCGGCGCAGCTGGGGCGCTGATCCCTTTCCCCGTCAGGAGTGACCCGATGAAACCCATGCAATCCCTGCTCCCTCTGTTTGCCATCCTGCTGTGCGCCTGCGCCGATACCTCCTATCCCCGTTCCGAGCTGCAGATCGACGATGCCGATGCCTGGCAGGCCATCTGCAAGGACGGGGTCCGGGTGCGGGCGGTCACCGACGAGGGGATCTGTGCGGATCACCGCGGGGTGGCCATGTGGACAAATAAACCAAGGGCTGCACGGATGGCAGAAGAAGCGGCCAAGTAGTGTGACCTGTACGACATAAAATGACATGACCGGCCATGGGGCCGGTTTTTTTCGCGATCTTGCCAGCACTTTGGCACCTTGTTCATGGTGCACTCATTTTTCTCTTCCCATACTGGCCCTCAAGGTAGCAAACCAACAGGAGAGAGAGATGCAATCATCCATCGTCGGGCTCTCCATTCTGTGGGGGCTGGCCAGCTTTGGTGTTCAGGGGGATTTCATCGAGAGCCGTGATACCGCCTCCCCCTCCTGGCAGGCCGAGTCCAGAGTGGAGATGGAAGGGTACTTGATGGAGTCGTTGGGCGCCGATCGCTGGGTGTTCGACAACGGCAGCGAGAGCCTGGAAATATCTCTGCCCAAAGGGCAGTGGGTGTCGACCGGTGAGCGGCTGCGGCTGCGCGGCGAACCCCTGCAGGAGCAGAGCGGCTGGTTGCTGCAGGTGCAGGACGTCAGCCAGGTCGAGGCATGACGAGGCGTCCACCACCTGGCGGCGCGAGGGCGCCCGGGGGCTGTGTTGACCGCGAATGCCCTTGATAGCAGAGACAAGAAGAGGAGGCCCTGGCCTCCTCTTGCTTTTGGTGCATCCCCGGATGCGGGGTGGGTTGTCAGCCCAGGTGGTTGAGGGGCAGGGCGGTCTTGTGCTTGATGCGGCGCAGCACGAAGCTCGAACGCACCCCGGTCACGCCGGAGATGTGGGTCAGCTTGTCCAGCAGGAAGTGCTGGTAGTGCTCCATATCCCGCACCACCACCTTGAGCTGGTAATCCGCATCGTTGCCGGTGATGAGGTCGCACTCCAGCACCTCGGGCAGATCCTTGACGGCGCGATCGAAGTTCTCGAACCGCTCCGGAGTGTGCCTGTCCATGGAGATGTGAATGTAGGCGGTGAGGGTCAGCCCCAGCTGGCGGGCATTGAGCAGGGTGACATGGGTATCGATGAGACCGGCATCCTCCAGCGCCTTGACCCGGCGCGAGCAGGGGGAAGGAGAGAGCCCGACCAGCTCGGCCAGCTCCAGGTTGCTGATGCGGCCATTTTCCTGCATCAGCTCCAGAATATGCCTGTCTATACGATCAAGTTTCAGCATTCTCCGTACCTCTTCGCAATTACTAATCCACTTTTCCTAGATTAAGGGTGAACTATTGCAAAAACAACTGAAAATACCTGCTACTTCACAACCACTCACCGCATCGCGGGGAGTAACATGGTTACATCTTCCGGTGGCAAGACAGGCGCCCGACCAGGCACCTGTGGTGAAGGACCTTACCGGGTCAAGAGCCCCATCAGCCGTTCGACCTTATCGGGAAACAACGGGCTGGAACGAGAGCACCCCCTCCCCGAAGGCAACAAAGCAGGCATCCCGGCGCCTGCTTTGTTGTTTTTGCGTTCCGCCCGCTCAGGGGCGGGGCGGCCGGATGCGATAGAGGCAGCGGCTGTCCCCCTCCAGCAGATACTGCTCCCGCTCCACCTCGGCCGGCGCCAGCAACCGGCGAAACAGCGCCAGCTCGCTGCGGCAAAAGCCCCGACAGGCTCTGGCCGCACTGCAGATGGGGCAGTGACTCTCCCACCACAGCCAGCTGCCGTCCTCCTCCTGCGACATGTCCGCCATATACCCCTCCTGGGTGCGCAGTGCCTTGAGCGTCATCAGCCTGTCTGCCAGCGCCGGCTGGGTCAGCCTGGATTCATAGCGTGCCTGCATCTGCTGCTCCCGCCGCGTGATGAGCTGCTCCATGCCCGCGTCGCCAAACACCTGCCGGATGTCGTCGATCAGCTGCAGGGTCAGATCGCCATGGGTGTCGGGGAAGCGTTGCCAGGCCTGGTCGGTGAGGTGCCACAGGCGCACCGGGCGACCGCGGCCGCGGGCCTCGTCGCTAAACCCCACCCAGCCCTCGGACTCCAGGGCCATCAGGTGCTGGCGCGCCCCCATGGACGTCATCTGCAACTGGTCGCCGAGTTCGGCGGCGCTCTGGGGGCCGCGGGTTTTCAGCAGATAGAGGATCTTGTCGGTACTGGCGTTCATGGGGGCTCCGGTGGTGGGTATCGGTGCGGTGACCGCCTGGATGAGGTCATTATGGGTAGCAGGGCGATTTAAATCAACAATCTGCTTTACTTAATGGACGACCCCTCACAATATAAATAAACCGATGACTTTATTTAATGAGGCGAAGATGGAAGGGATCAAGGGACAGGGGACCCTCTGGGTATTGGTGATGACGGTGACGCTGGCGGTGGCGGGGTTCAGCCTGCCTTCCCCCGTCCTGGCGCCGCTGCTGCTGGATCCGGCCCAGGGCATGTTGACGCCACAGGCGTCGGACTGGAGCCGCAAGGTGTGGCTTGGCGTCATCATGGGGCTCTATCCACTGTTTCAACTGCTGGGGGCCCCCTTGCTTGGCCGCCTCTCCGATCGCCATGGGCGCAAGCCGGTGCTGACCCTCTGTCTGGTGGGGGTGCTGGCGGGGTATGTGCTGATGGCTCTCGGCATCGCCTGGCGTTCCCTGCCGCTCTTGCTGCTGAGCCGGGTGGTGGAGGGCTTCTTCAACGGCGACATCGCCATCGTGCAGGCGATGGCGGCGGACATGAGCACGGCCAGGACCAAGGCCCGCAACTTCGCCCGCATCAACATCGGCATGAACCTGGGCTGGGTGGTGGGTCCCATGATCGGAGGCTATGCGGCCGTGGTCTCGGGAGATTACAGCCTGGCGGCCTGGCTGGCGGTGGGGATGACGGTGATCAACCTGCTGCTGGTGCTCTGGCTGCTGCCCAATCGTCCCCCGGTGCCGGCGACCCGGGATGAGGTTCCTCTCTCGACCCGCCAACTGCTGCTGCAACCTCGTCTCCTGCCCTACTTTGCCCTGACCCTGGCAAGCTATGGGGCGGTACAGCTCTACTTCACCTACTTCAATGTCTGGCTGGTGGAGCGGCTGGCATGGGATCCGGTGCAACTGGCCCAGGCCGCCGTGCTGGTGAGCGTGCCCATGATGCTGGGCTCCTGGATCGGTGAGCAGTTGGCACGGCACTGGCGCGGCAGCTCCCTTGGCATCGTCGGCCACCTGGTGATGGCGGCGGGCATGCTGATGTTCATCCTGCCGACCCAGTGGTGGGGGCTCGCGCTCACCTTCATCCCGGCCGGCATCGGCATGAGTCTGGGGGAGCTGGCCACCTCGGTGGCGGTCTCCAACCGCAGCCATGCCAGCCAGCAGGGGCAGGCGATGGGGCTCTACCGCGGTCTGGCGGTGGGCAGCGAGATCCTGGCGGTGGTGCTGGGCAGCCTGGTGCTGCTGGCGGGGACCGAGTGGCCCTTCTACCTGGCCGGCCTCTGCGGCGTGATCTGTGCCCTCGGTTTCTACGGATTGCGCAGACGGGCGGACAGGCGAAACGCCGTGGCCGGGTGCGCCGAGGCGGGCTGACGAAGGGCGCGGGGATCACAGTTCGGCGACGGGATGGCGGGCCGGACTTGCATCGCGGCGCCGAGTCTGGGACGGTATGGCTCTTTGCTCCGCTGTTCCCGCCCCCCGGCGAGCGCGTCTCCCATCATGGGCCTTGCGATGCCCAGTCCGCATTCCCGGCGGTGAGATGTGTCGTCATGGCACTGGAAACGGGAGGGATGGCGCCGCACCCGTCTCGACATTCTTGGAGGTGATATGAGTCGTTATCAGGCCATTGCATTGGACATGGACGGTACCCTGCTGAACCGGGATCACAAGATCTCGTCCGCTACCCGGGCGGCCCTGGCCCAGGCCCGGGCCCACGACATCAAGGTGCTGCTGGTGACGGGTCGCCACTTCATGACGGCCCGTCCCTTCCACCACGAGCTGGCCCTCGACACCCCCATCATCTGCAGCAACGGTGCCTACCTCTATGATCCGGTGCAGGAGAGGATCCTCGCCGGGGATCCCCTGGCCGTGGCGCCTCTCACCACCCTGCTGGAGGAGGTGCAAGCCCAGCAGATGGGGGCGCTGTTCCACCTGGGGGACGGCATCGGCTACCTGGGCTGCGAGGAGCACGTGGGCCGGATGCGGCGCTGGTCGGCAACCCAGCCGGATCACCTCAAGGTCTCCCTGCTGCCCGCCGAGGATATCGAGTCCTGGTTGCAGTCCCCCATCTGGAAGCTGGAGTTGTTCAACCAGGATCCCGGCCGGTTGCACCGTTTCGTCGGGGAGGTGGTGGAGAGATTGCCCTTCACCCGTGACTGGGCGGCCCCCTATGCGGTGGAGCTGGTGCAGCCAGGTTGCAGCAAGGGCAACCGGCTGGCCCAGTGGGCCGCGAGGGAGGGGATCGCCATGGAGAACCTGGTGGCCTTTGGCGACAACAACAACGACATCAGCATGTTCGAGCAGGTGGGGCTGGCGGTGGCCATGGGCAATGCGGCGCCCCAGATCCAGGCCCATGCAGACCGGGTCACCGCGGATCACAACGAGGATGGCATCGCCCTGGCGTTGCAGCGCTGGGTCCTGCCGGCCTGAGGGGAAAAACAGTCTGCGGCATAAACAGAAAGGGGCCATGTCGGCCCCTTTTTGTCAGCTCCCGAAGGAGAACTGGATCACCCGATCCGGGAAGCGCAGCCGGTTGTAGTCCCGGTATACTCCTTCGTAGTGACGGATGGCGCGCTCGCGCTGGGCACGGTAGTAGTCGCGCTGGCGGCTGTCGCTCTCGCCCCGGATCTGCTGATCCAGCTGGTGGATGCTCCGCTCGGTGCGCTCCAGCTCCTGCTGCAATTCGCCGAGGCGCTGCTCCAGCAGGTACTCCTTGCGGCCGCGCTCGAACTGGGTGAGGAAGCTGGTGTCGTTGGGGCAGACCCCCAGGTATTCGCTCCCCTCCCGTCCCTTGCTGTAGGCAAGCTCGGGGATGCAATAGAGCTCCAGCCCCTTGGCGTAGCCGCGCTGCCACTCCGCCTCATCCACCTTGAGGCCGTACTCCCCGCAGGTCTTCTGATAGTCGCGGGTGGCGCTCCGGGTCTTGCCCTGCTCCCCGTCCTGATAGCCTTGGTTGTACCAGCTCATGGCACGGCACTCCTCCTCCGAGAGGGAACTGCACCCGGCGAGCAGGAAGGGAAGGGTCAACAACAGGATCTTGGGGGACATGAGGGGGCTCCGACAGCAAAGGGGGTGGGGCATTCTAGAAGAGGAGGCCCGTCCGGGACAAGCACCGGGCGAGGGGGCCGTATCATGATGTTTTTATCAGTATTTTCAAGCCGTTGTAGACGGGCTTCCGGCAGCCTTTTCTTGCCCGGGGAGGCAGGGTAAACTGCGCCTACTTTTAACTGGCATGTAACATAAAAACAATGAAAGTCCTGACCGTCGATTATCGCTCCCCCGATGCGGCCGAGCGCTTCACCGAATCCCTGCGCACCACCGGCTTCGGGGTGCTGACTCACCACCCCATCCCGAAGGAGCTGGTGCAGTCCATCTATGACAACTGGTATCGCTTCTTCATGAGCGAACAGAAGCAGGATTTCCTGTTCAATCGCGAGACCCAGGACGGCTACTTCCCGCCCTCGGTGTCCGAGGTGGCCAAGGGCCACAGCCAGAAGGACATCAAGGAGTACTTCCACATCTATCCCTGGGGCCAGATGCCGGCAGAGCTGAAAGAGCAGGCGATGGAGTACTACCGCCTGGCCAACGATCTGGCCGCCGAGCTGCTGGGCTGGGTGGAGCAACACACCCCGGGCGACATCGCCGCCCATTACAGCTGCCCGCTCTCCTCCATGATCGAAGAGAGCCACAAGACCTTGCTGCGGGTGCTGCACTACCCGCCCTTCGACGGCACCGAGGAGCCGGGTGCCATCCGCGCCGCCGCCCATGAAGACATCAACCTGCTGACCATTCTGCCCGCCTCCAACGAGCCGGGCCTGCAGGTGAAAGGTTCAGACGGGGAGTGGATGGATGTGCCCTGCGATTTCGGCACCCTCATCATCAACATCGGTGACATGCTGCAGGAGGCCTCCCGCGGCTATTACCCCTCCACCACCCACAGGGTCATCAACCCGACCGGGGGCAGTGCCGCCAAGTCCCGCATCTCCTTGCCGCTCTTCCTGCACCCCCGTCCGGATGTGGTGCTCTCGGAGCGTCACACCGCCCACAGCTATCTGATGGAGCGGCTGCGGGAGCTGGGGGTGATCTAATCCCGCCAGACCCGGGCAGACAACAAACCGGAGCATCCCCGCTCCGGTTTTTATTTTGTGGCACGATTGGTTGGTTATCCGAATTTTATTGGTTAATGATGCTAAAAACTAAGTTTTATATCGGATATACGCCGAGTGATTGCGCGCCCGCGGGCGTACTCTGAGCGCCATTTCGGGCCTCGCTGGCAGGCCCTTCCCGTGGAGTTCTTATGAAGCAGTCCCAATGGTCATCCCGGCTCGGTTACATCCTGGCCGCCGCAGGTTCCGCGGTCGGTCTCGGCGCCATCTGGAAGTTCCCCTATGTCACCGCCGCCAACGGTGGCGGCGCCTTCCTGCTGGTCTTTCTGCTGTTCAGCTTCACCCTGGGGGTGGCGGTGCTGATGGGGGAGACCCTGATCGGCAGCCTGACCCGGCGCGGGGTGGTGGGAGCCTTTGGTGAACTGATGGGCAGGCGCTGGCGCTGGGTCGGTGCCATGGGTTTGCTGTGCAGCCTGCTCATCTTCTGTTTCTACAGCGTGGTGGGCGGCTGGACCCTGGGGTACACGGGCATGGCCCTGGCGGGGGAGCTGCAACAGGGGGACGGCGCGGCACTGACCGCCCGTTTCAACGACTACGTCGGTGATCCGTTCTGGCCGGTGCTGACCCACCTGCTGTTTGCCGGCTTGACCTGGTGGTTCGTGCGGGGCGGCGTGCAACAAGGGGTGGAGCGCACCCTGCGCTGGATGATGCCGGCCCTCTTCATCATGATCCTGCTGCTGGTGGCCTTCGGCCTCACCCTGCCGGGCGCCATGGCCGGGGTGCGCCACTTCCTGATGCCCGATTTCAGCAAGCTCGGCATGTCGGGTGTGCTGGACGCCATGGGGCTGGCCTTTTTCTCCCTCTCCATCGGCCTTGGCATCCACACCACCTATGGCGCCTACCTGCCTTCCAGCGAAGGGGTCGGTCGCTCCAGCCTCTGGGTAGTGCTGTTGGCGAGCGTCATCGCCGTGCTGGCGGGCCTGATGATCTTCCCGGTACTGGCGGCGACCGGTATTGACCCGGCCTCGGGCCCGGGCCTCACCTTCATGACCATGCCGGCGGTGTTCCAGCAACTGCCCTTCGGCCAGGGGCTGGCGGTGGTGTTCTTCTCCCTGCTGGTGGTGGCGGCGCTCTCCTCCTCCATCTCCCTGCTGGAGCACTTGCAGTGCTTCCTGTGCGAGAGCCTGGGCTGGTCCCGCCGCACGGCGTGCAACCTGGTCATTGCCCTGGTGATGGCGGGTGGCATCCCGGTGAGCCTGTCGTTCGGTCCCTGGGCCACCCTGACCCTGTTTGGCAAGAACATCTTCGAGTTGCTGGACTTCATCACCTCCAACCTGATGATGCCCCTGTTCGGGCTGGCCCTGACGCTGCTGCTGGGCTGGCGGCTCGGTCGCCAGGCGCTGCCCGAAGGGCTGGCTCCCCACTGGCGGGCACTGCTGATGGGCTGCTGGCGCTGGCTGGCTCCCCTGCTCATTGGTGGCATTCTGGTGCGCGGCCTGGTGTAGGGAGGGTTGGTCATCTGTGCCACTCCCCGGCCGGGCTGGCAGGGGAGTGGGGTGGCAGGATTGACTCTTTATAAAAATCTGTTAATTAAAAATAAATAGAGTAACGGTCTGTAATTTCGATATTTTGTTTTGGTTAAATCTGTTTTTGGTTCTGTTTTAGACTATTTCCTGTCAACTTCTCTTGCCATGGTTTAGGCTGTGGCTCCTTTTTACCGTGCAGGCGTCGCCCTCCCATGTCACCCCTTATCGCTCTCTGTGGCCGATTTAGCCCCTTCCTGGAGAGGTGACCTTGCAGGTGTCGTTTGTCTGACTGTTCATTGCAAAGGTCGCCCTCAGGCGGCCTTTTTTGTTGCGGCGCACACCGCGTCTAGCCATGGAGTATCGAACTGATGTTGTCTTGCCCGGAGGTTGTATGAGCCAGGTTCAGTGGTCTTCCCGTATTGGTCATGTGCTGGCGGCCGCCGGCTCGGCGATCGGCCTTGGCGCCATCTGGAAGTTTCCCTATGTGACAGCCACCAACGGGGGCGGTGCCTTCCTGCTGGTGTTCCTGCTCTTCAGCTTCACCCTGGGGGTCGCGGTGCTGGTGGGGGAGACCCTGCTCGGCAGCCGCAGCCAGCGCGGCGTGCTCGGCGCCTTCCACAAGTTGGTGGGGCCGAACTGGCGCTGGATGGGTTACATGGGGATCCTGTGTGGCTTCTTCATCTACAGCTTCTACAGCGTGGTGGGGGGCTGGACCGTGGGCTATGCGGCCCTGGCCGTGGGCGGTGAGCTCAACCTGAGTGAGGCGAGCACCCTCACCGCACTCTTTACCGGTTATGTGAGCGATCCCCTCTGGCCGGCCCTCACCCATCTCGTCTTCGCCGGGCTCACCTGGTGGTTCGTGCAGGGAGGGCTGCAACAAGGGGTGGAGCGGGCGCTGCGCTGGATGATGCCGGCCCTGTTCGTGATGATGCTGCTCCTGGTGGTGACCGGGCTCTCCATGCCGGGGGCCATGGCCGGGGTACGCCAGTTCCTGATGCCCGACTTTTCCCACCTGACGGGGCAGGGGGTGCTCGACGCCCTGGGGCTGGCGTTCTTCTCCCTCTCCATTGGCCTCGGGGTACACACCACCTATGGCGCCTACCTGCCGAGCAGTGACGGGGCGCTGCGCTCCGGGGTCTGGGTGGTCACCCTGGCGAGCTGCATCTCGGTGCTGGCGGGGCTGATGATCTTCCCGGTGCTGGCCTCCACCGGCATCGATCCTGCCGCCGGCCCCGGCCTCACCTTCATGACCATGCCGGCGGTGTTCAACCACCTGCCGTTCGGTCAGGGGCTGGCGGTGATCTTCTTCCTGCTGCTGCTGGTGGCGGCGCTCTCCTCCTCCATCTCCATGCTGGAGCACCTGGTGCGCTTCACCACCGAGGAGTGGGGCTGGTCGCGCCGCAATGCCTGCCGGGTGCTGACCCTGCTCATCATGGCCTGCGGCATTCCGGTCAGTCTGTCATTCGGGCCCTGGGCGGACTACACCCTGTTTGGCAAAACCCTGTTCGATCTGCTGGATTACCTCACCTCCAACCTGATGATGCCCCTGTTCGGTCTGGTGCTGACCCTGCTGCTTGGCTGGAAGCTGGGGGACAGTATTGTGCCTGCGGATCTCTCGCCGCTGATGCGTGGTGCGCTGCTCTGGTGCTGGCGGCTGGTCGCCCCCCTGCTGATCGCGGGGATCCTGGTGCGGGGCTTGTTGTAACACACCTGCCAGGGCGGCATGCACCTGCCAGGGCGGCATGCACCTGCCAGGGCGGCATGCACCGCCCTGGATGGCTATAGGCCCTGATGGGGACCGAGGGGCGGCAGTTTGGGGGCCAGGTGAGATCTCACCTGTTGCAGGGTTTCCCGATAGGCGTTCCCATGGTGTTCCAGGAAGGCGGCACTGTGGTTGAGACGCTGCTCCAGCCTGTCCACCAGGCGGGCCACCGCCGGGGCCGCCATGCCAGCGGGCCAGCACTGGGTCAGCAATACCAGCAGTTGCCAGGCATCCCCCGCCTGGGCCGGGAATCGCTCCTGCAGGGTCAGAGCGCTCTGCACGGCGAGCTGGAGCTGACCCGTGGTCATGGCCCGTTGCCGCTCCTCGCGCAGCTGGGTCAGCTGCTGCTCCCGCTGCGCCAGTTGCCGCGCCAGATCGTCGACCACCTGCAAAATGAGCCCCTGCAACAGCGGGGTCTGTGCCACCGGCCCCTGATACTGGCCGAGCTGGGCCAGATAACGCTGGGCATGGTGGGGAAGCCCGCAGAACTGGCTGACGGCCACCCCGAGCAGCTGGTTGAGGTGATTGTCCCGCGCCGCCTCCGGCGGGTGCTTGGCCAGCAGCATCAAGGCGCCATCGAATCGATAATCCAGACCCAGCATCAGGGCGCGCAGCAGCCCCTCCTCGTGGGCACGCAGGGTCACGGCCTGCTGACCGAGCTCCTCCAGAGCCTGCTGCAGCCCATGAACTCTGGCCTCTCCCGGTGGATGCCAGAGCACCGCCAGGGTCGCATCCAGCAGGCAGCGTTCAACGGAGTGGCGAAACGTCTGTTTGGGGAAGTAGCGCAGGATGAAATCGCTGGCCTGCGCCAGCACCTGACCTTCATCCCTTCGCAGCAAGGCCAGCAAAATGGCCACCTGGCGCCACTGCGGCTGCCAGGGGCAGCGGTGCAGCAAGCCTGACAAGGTTTCCCAGGCCGGATCCCACTGCGCCTCGTGCAGTTGGCAGGCGAGAACCAGCGCCTGATGGATGACGGGGGGCAGTCGCTCCCGGTTGCGGGCCAGATCCTTGTGGGCGCTCTCCACCCGGTTCAGCCCGAGCAGAGCCTGGTTCAGTCCCTGGCGTGGCCACCAGGCATCGTGCTCCGTGGTGCAGATGGCGTAGTGCTGGGCGGCCTGCACCCGTTCCCCGGCTTGCAGCAGCATGTAGCCCTTTACCCTGTCCATCTGTGCTTCCAGCCCCTTGTGGCTGGCGTGCCGGTAAAGCAGATCCTCGCACTGGGCGCAGGCGCTGCGCCACTCCCTGAGCGCCATGGGGGTGGCCAGGGGGCGGGTCACCGTGGTCAGTGCCAGCAGCGCTTGCAGGCTGTGCGCCAGCTGCTCCGTGGTGAAGGGCACGGCCAGACGCAGGGCGAAATAGAGGTCGGAGGGGGGGAACTGGCCGGTGTCCTCGTCCTGCTCCAGCAGCAGGAGCACGCAGCCGGGCGCGAGCAGGCCCAGGTGGTGTGCTTCATGCAGCAGCCTGACTCCCTCGTGGGCCTGGTGGTGATACTGGCGGCAAAGAATGGCATCGAAGGCGTGCTGGCGCAGCAGGGCGGGCAGGCTTGCAATCTCTTTGCAGTGGAACAGCTCGGTGGGGGGCAGCCCCAGATCACTCAGTCCCTGGGTGAGGGTCGAGCCCATCATGGCATCGTCTTCGATGAGGAGGATCTGCATCTTTGACGCTCCTTCGCCGGTCGGGGGTGGCGAGGTTGGATTCAAAGTTAGCCTCCACTCTCCCGCGAGAGCCAGAGGGGGTCAATACCCCACCTGGGTCAGGGATGGCTCAGTGCCGGCCTTGGGCGGGGCAAAGATAGCATCACTGAAGGCCGGGCCCCCTGGCCGAGAAGGGGCAGTCCCGCTGGGGGACACGCAGCTCCCCGGCTCCCGCCTTTCCCTGCCAGGTGAGCTCGAGCTGGCCCAGGCGCCCGAGGCGGCGCAGCTCGAACTCGTAGCGCAGGCAGGGGTTGTCGGTGGGCAGCCGTGTCATCCCGGCGGGCAGCCGGTAGTCGTAGCGCAGCTGGGGGCCATCTTGCAGTCGGCTCTGCACGGGCACCAGCCCCTCCGCCGTCGGTGCGGGGGCCTTGAGATAGCGGCGCAGCGCCACCGGGGCGTCGATGGCTTTTTGATAGTGAAGGCCGTTCATGGCTGCCAACTCCTCCTCCAGCCGCGTCAGCTCCCCCTCCAGTCCGCTCAGGGCGGCGCCAAGCTGTTGATGGGCCGGGGAGGCGCAGCCTCCCAGCAGCAGGGTTGTGATCAGCAGGGCGGGACGGGCGGCAGACATGAAGGCTCCTCGGGTGCCAGGGTCAATGACTATAGCAGGGGATTGGTGGGCGGCGTGCCCCTCAGCAGCCCGGCGAGGCGCTCCAGCCCTTCGGCGACGCGGGCGTCGGTGGCGGGCTGGCTCAGGCTGAGGCGTACTCCCTGCGGGGCGGCAAACTGGCCGGCGGCGAAGTGTTCTCCGCTGGCGACCCCCACGTCAAGGGCGTTGGCGGCCTCCGCAAACTCCTGGCTGCGCCAGGGCTCGGGCAGCGGCAGCCAGGCGTGCATGGACCCCGCCTGCCAGCGCGCTCCCGGCAGCAGGTGGCGCAGTAGCTCACCCCGGCGCGCCAGGATTTTTCGCTGGTGTTCGATGAGCGGCATGATCTGGCGCTGGCTCACCAGCTTGCAGGCCAGTTCGATGAGCAGCGGACTCACCATCCAGCTCGACAGCCGCATCGCCTGGGCGAAGCCGTTGCGAAGGGCGGGAGGGGACAACACGAAGCCGACCCGCAGGCCGCCGCAGGCGATCTTGGCGAGACTGCCAAGGTAGATGACCCGCTCCGGTGCCAGGTTGACCAGGGGAGGGATCGCACTTTCGGGCAGCAGGCCGTTGACGTCATCCTCGACGATCAGCAGATCGTGGCGACGGGCGATGGCGACGATGGCGTCGCGCCGCGCCAGGCTCATGGTGGCCGTGGTGGGGTTTTGCAGGGTGGGGGTGAGGTAGAGCAGCTTGGCCCGGCGGGTACGGCACGCGGCATCCAGCGCCTCTGGCAGCAGTCCCTCCTCATCCATCGCCAGCCCCACCACCTGATTCTTGAGCTGGCGTGCATTACCCAGCATGCCGGGGTAGCTCAGTCCCTCGCAAAACAGGGTCTCTCCCACGCAGCCGGTGGCCAGCAGGGCCAGCATGATGCCGTGCTGGGCACCATGGCTGAACAGCAGGCGATCTTCGCTCGCCGTGATGCCCTGCTCGGCGAGCCAGTCGACGAACAGCTGGCGCTGTGCGGGGCGTCCGGCCTCCTTGTCATAACCGAGCAGGCCGTTGAGATCCCCCTGCGCCAGATCGGTGAGCAGGGGCCTGATGATGGCGCCCCTGTCCAGCTGGACCGGGAGGTTCTGCCACAACTCGATGCGCTGGCTGTCTTCATTGCGGATCACCCATTCGTTGGCGGGATCCGCCGCTCCCCTGACCCAGGTGCCGTGCCCGACCCGGGCCGCCAGCAGGCCCCGTCGCTCCGCCTCGGTGTAGGCGCGGGTGACGGTGCCCACGGTGACCCCCAGCTTGTCTGCCAGAGCCCTGTGGGTCGGCAGCCGGGTCTCGGGTGAGAGGGTGCCGGTGGCGATGGCCTGCTCGATGGCTTTGACCAGTTTGAGGTAGAGGGGCCCCTCGAAAGGGGTGAGGTCGGGCGTCCAGATTGTCATGGTGACAATAAATCCATTGATCCAAGATTGTCCGCAATATAGCGTGATTATCAGTCTTTACACAACCAACAAGCACACATTGTATCGGTACAATGTGGCGAGAAAGGAGTCTCCCCATGACCATCGAATGGTATGCCACCCTGTTTGGCTTCGCCCTGCTCACCTGCGGCACGCCCGGGCCGAACAACCTGATGTTGACGGCGTCCGGCGCCAACTTCGGCGTGCGGCGCACCCTGCCCCATCTCATCGGGGTGGCGGTGGGCCAGCCTGTGTTGCAACTGGTGCTGGCGCTCGGCTTCTATCCGCTGTTCGAGCGCTGGCCCCTGCTCAAGCTGAGCCTGCAGGTGCTGGGCAGCCTCTACCTGCTCTGGCTGGCGTGGCGCATCGCGGTGGCAGGCGCCCCCGGAGATCCCGCCAGCCGTGCCCGCCCCTTGACTCTGCTTGAAGGATTGGGCTTCCAGTTCCTCAATCCCAAGGCGTGGATGATGGGGATCTCGGCCATCAGTCTGTTCAGCCTGCCGGGGAGCGACTACTGGCCGAGCATGTGGGGCATCATGAGTGTCTTCCCCATGGCGGGGTTCCCGGTCTGCTTCGCCTGGGTGATGTTTGGCCATCAGCTCAGTCGCTGGATCAACTCGGACAAGGGGTGGCGTCGTCTCAACGGCAGCCTGGGTGCCTTGACCGCCCTGTGCGTGGTGATGCTCTGGTATTAACAGCGTCTTGATTATTCATGCAAAGAAAATGCATTGCTGACCTTGTCGTCAGGGCGTCGGCTCTGCATATTAGGAGGCTTGCCGTATCTGAACGAGGTTGAGATGGATCTGAACTGGTTGCTCCCCCTGGCGGGCTTTGCCCTTATCACCTGTGGCACGCCGGGCCCCAACAACATGCTGCTCACCAGTGCCGGGGCCGCCCAGGGGTTTCGCCGCTCCGTGCCTCTGCTGGTGGGGGTGGTGGGGGGCATCAACCTGATGATCCTGGCCACGGCCCTGGGGCTTGGGGTGGTGTTCGAGCGTCTGCCCCTGCTGCACGACGGCCTCAAGCTGGTGGGGTCGGCCTACCTGCTCTGGCTGGCCTGGAAGGTGGCCAACGCCAGTGGCCCGGCGGAGGGGAACCGGCCGCTCATCCCGGCCCATCAGGGGGCCATGCTGCAACTGCTCAATCCCAAGGCCTGGATGATGGCGCTCTCCGCCATCAGCGGCTTCACCCTGGCGGGGGAGGCTTACTGGCCGTCCGCAGGCTGGGTGCTCGGCATTTTCTTCGTGACCGGCCTCTATACCGGCGCCTTCTGGGTGCTGTTCGGTGCCCAGGTGCGCCGCCTCATCCGCACCGCCACCGGCTGGCGTCGTTTCAATCTGGGCATGGGGCTCGCCACGGCGGCCTGCGTGCTGATGATCTGGGTTTAGGCCTCGGCCTGAGCCTTTACCGGCTGTCTTGTTGGCCCTTCGGGGCCTTTTTTATTGCCGGGGCGGTGCGATCAAACGCGCCCCCTGAGGGATTGCAGCATTGGTTTGCACCATCGGGTTACATAAGGAGATCCCATGAAATGTATCGGTCTGCTGGGTGGCATGAGCTGGGAGTCCACCGTCAGCTATTACCAGGCCCTCAACCGGGGGGTACGCGAGCGGCTCGGCGGTCTGCACTCGGCGCGGGTGCTGCTGAGCAGCGTGGATTTTGCCGGGATAGAGCGGTTGCAGCACGCCGGTGACTGGCCCGCCACCGCCCGTCTGCTGGCGGCCGAGGCCAGGGCCATCCAGGCCGGTGGCGCCGATTTTCTGCTGATCGGGACCAACACCATGCACAAGGTGGCGCCGGAGATCGAGGCCGCCATCGACATTCCCCTGCTCCACATCGCCGATGCCACGGCCCATCGCCTCCAGGCCGACGGGGTGACCCGGGTAGGCTTGCTCGGCACCCGCTTCACCATGGAGCAGGATTTCTACAAGGGGCGGCTCCAGGAGCGCTTCGGGCTGGAGGTGCTGGTGCCTGATGACGCTGCACGGGAGCGGGTGCACCGCATCATCTATGACGAGCTCTGCCTCGGCGATATTCGCGAGTCGTCTCAGGCCGAGTATCTGGCCATCATCGCCGATCTGGCACAGACCGGTGCCCAGGCGGTGATCCTGGGTTGCACCGAGATCGCCCTGCTGGTGGGGGCGTGCCAGGCCGCCGTGCCTCTCTATGACACCACCGCCATCCACGCCGAAGCCGCGGTGACGCTGGCCCTTGCCTGATGTGGTGCGGGCGGGGTGAGGGGGCGCCCCTCTCGGCGCCCCGCCTGTTTTTTCCTCCTTTCATAACTGTGAGTCAGCCTTCATTTCAGCAGGGCTGAAGCCGTTTTTATTGTCAATCGGCTCACATTTCCTCTTTTTGTCTCTTGAGTCCGGGGCATCAGACGCCTAGTTTTCGATCACTGAAACGATTCAGCTTTCACAAAAACAAGAGACACGAGGATAAATCCATGTTGAAGAAACTCTCCATTGCCGTGCTGCTCGCCCTGGGCGCCACCGCGGGTCACGCCGCCGAATTTCTGCTGACCGACTCCCAGCAAGGGCTGGATGTGGGTGACTGGAAGATCACCAGCGAGAAGCTCGGTATCAAGAGCCCGGTTCCCTTCACCATCGAGAAGAAACGCCTGCACGGCGGCCGCCAGGAAGGGGTGGATCTGCTCATCGTCGACAACGGCGTCATGAAGATCACCCTGGTGCCGACCCGCGGCATGGGGATCAAGGAGGTCAAGGCGGCGGATCTGCGCCTCGGCTGGGATTCACCGGTCAAGGAGGTGGTCAATCCCGCCTTCATCGATCTCGAGAGCCGTGGCGGCCTCGGCTGGCTCGACGGCTTCAACGAGATGCTGGTGCGCTGCGGCTACGAGTGGACGGGTCATCCCGGGGTGGATGACGACGGCCGCCTCAAGAGCCTGCATGGCCGGGTGCAGAACATTCCCGCCTCCGTGGTCAGCGTGACCGTGGACGAAGAGCCGCCCTATGCCATCCACGTGCTGGGCCGGGTGGACGAGCGCACCTTCAAGATGAGCGAACTGGTCACCTGGACCCAGCTGAGCGTGGTGCCCGGTCAGGCGGAGTTTGCCCTGCAGGACAAGCTGACCAACCACGCGGACTACGAGAACGAGTACCAGATCATCTATCACGGCAACTTCGGGGCCCCCATTCTGGAGGAGGGAGCCAGGGTGAGCACGCCGGTGAAGCAGATCTCCCCGTTCAATGACTACGCCAAGGCCGGACTCAAGGGCTGGCAAACCTATCTGGGGCCCACCAAGGGCTTCGACGAGATGGTGTTCAACCTGGTGCCCTACAGCGACGCCGACGGCAATACCCTGGCAGTGCTGAACAACCGGGCCGGCAACGCCGGAGTGGCGGTGGGCTACAACACCAGACAGCTGCCGGTGCTGACCCTGTGGAAGAACACCGACACCCGGGCCCAGGGCTATGTGACCGGCATCGAACCCGGTACCAGCTATGCCTACAGCACCAAGTACCAGCGCCCGCTCGGGCTGGTCCCCAAGATCCAGCCGGGGGAGACCAAGACCTTCGATCTGACCTATCGCCTGCTGCAAAATGCCGACGAGGTGAAGCAGGCCCTGGCCCAGGTGGAGAAGATCCAGGGCGGTCGGGCCACCGAGCTGCGCGCGCAACCCCTGGTCAAGCTGCCATAAGGGAGAGACGCCCAGCAAAAAGCCGCTCCATGAGCGGCTTTTTCATATCAGGCCCGTCGATCAGACGTGGCTGTACATGGCTTCTATCTCGCGCTGGTACTTGGCCTCGATGATCTTGCGGCGCAGCTTCATGGTGGGGGTGATCTCCCCGAGCTCCATGGAGAAGGCGCTCGGCAGCAGGGTGAACTTCTTCACCTGCTCGAACTTGGCCAGCTCCTTTTGCAGATCCTGAATGCGAGCCTCGAAGAACTCCATCACTCGGGAGTGGCGCAGCAGCTCGGTCTTGCACTGGTACTGCAGGTTGATGGAGCGGGCGTACTCCTCCAGGGACTCGAAGCAGGGCACGATGAGCGCCGACACGAAGTGGCGGGCATCGGCGACGATGGCAATCTGCTCGATGAAGCGATCCTTGCCGAGGGTCCCTTCGACCAGTTGCGGCGCCACGTACTTGCCGTTGGAGGTCTTCATCAGCTCCTTCAAGCGCTCGGTGAAGTAGATGTTGCCCTCGTCATCCAGCTCGCCTGCATCGCCGGTGCGCAGGAAGCCATCCTCGGTCATCACCTCGGCGGTGGCCTCCGGCTTGTTGTAGTAGCCACGCATCACGGTGGGGGCGCGCACCAGCAGTTCGTTGTTCTCGCCGAGTCTCA
The DNA here is from genome assembly GCF_040908005.1 of Aeromonas sp. s1(2024). NCBI lineage: Bacteria > Pseudomonadati > Pseudomonadota > Gammaproteobacteria > Aeromonadales > Aeromonadaceae > Aeromonas > Aeromonas sp. s1(2024). The sequence goes on from NZ_JBFOCW010000001.1 coordinate 22,253, forward strand.
CCTCGATGCCGTTTAGCGCCGTGCCAATGGAGCCCAGCCTGAACTGGGTGTCTTCATAGCAGCAGACGGTGGCGGTGGTCTCGGTCATGCCGTAGCCGTACTTGAGGTTGAGCCCCATGGCCTGGAAGAAGAGATTCACCTCGTCCGCGAGACGGGCGCCCGCCACCGGCAGGAAGCGGGTGCGACCGCCGAAACGGGCGCGCAGATTGCGAAACACCAGGCGCTCGGCAAGCCAGAGCTGGCCATAGAGCAGGGGAGAGGCGGACTTGCCCGCCTGACGGGTGGCGACCATCTGTTTGCCCACCCGGGTGGCCCAGCCGAACAGGGCGCGGCGCAGGCGCGGCGCCTGGGCGACCTTGGCCTGGATCATGGCGTAGGCCTTCTCGTAGAGGCGGGGCACGGCGCACATCACGGTGGGCTTCACCTCGCCGATGACATCCATCACCTTCTGCGGGTCGCGAATGTAGACGTTCTCGGCGCCGCAATAGAGCACGTAGTAGCTCCAGGCTCGCTCGAACACATGGCTCAGCGGCAGCATGCAGAGGGAGACATCCTGCTCGCTGAGGTCGAGGCGAGCGTCATGCATCTCGAAGCAGGCGGCCATGTTGGCGAAATCGAGCATGACCCCCTTGGGTTCGCCCGTGGTGCCCGAGGTGTAGATGAGGGTCAGCAGGTCGTCCATGCGGTAGTGGCGCTCGCGCTCGCGCAGCACCAGCTCGCTGGGTTGGTGGTTGCCGGAGACGAGGAAGGTCTGGAAGTGGCTGGCCGAGGCGCAGCCGCGCAGATCGACGGTGCCGTCCAGGGCGACGATGTGGCTTATCTCGCCGCTGTCGATGAGGTGCAGCGCCTGATCGAACTGGGGCTGCTCCCCCACGAACAGCATCCTGATGCCGGCATCCTTGACGATGTAGCGCAGCTGATCGAGGGTGCTGGTGGGGTAGATGGGCACGCTGACGCCGCGGGCGGCCAGGATGCCGAGGTCGGCCTGGGTCCACTCGGGCATGTTGCGGGCATAGATGCCGACCATCTCGCCGGACTGGTGGCCCGCCCGGATCAGGCCCTGGGCGCAATAATCCATGGCCTGACCCAGGGTTCGCCAGCCGATGGCGCGCCACTGGCCATCCTGCTGGACGCGCAGGGCGGCCTTGTTGCCAAGGCGGGCAATACGCTCACGCATCACTCTAACCAGATGAAACTGCGACATCTCACGCATCCTCAAGTAACAGTTGTGCGCCCGCAGGGGCACCAAAATCGGGGCTGGAGTTTAAACTCTAACATTACAGCTTACAAGTGTGCGCCATTTGTCCTGGATCACAAAGTCGTCAACCAGATGAGAGTGAGGCATGATAGGGGGCAGGGATCGGATTCATTCAGGGAGTTGCACCATGAATATCGGGATCAAGAGCCTGTTCACCGGCGTGTTGCTGCTGTTGGCGGGGGCTGGCGCCCTCTGGTATTTGCTGGGGGGCGCGGGGGAGCAGGATAATCCCTGGCTGAGTGGCGCCGAGGGCTATGAGCAGGCGCAGCGGCTGGCGCTGAGGGAAGGATACCCCTTGCTCTACGTGATCGAGCGCGCCAAGTGCCGACGCTGCAAGGCGCTGAATACCAGGCTGTGGCGTGCCCCCGAGATGCAATCCGCCCTGGCGAAGTTGGTGAAGGTGCGACTCAACCCGGATGCGGGGGATGGCAGCGAGCACATTCTGCGCCGCTTCCCCCAGGTTGCGACGGCCCCTGGCATCTATGTCCAGCGACCGGGTGAGCCGCTTCGCCCCATCAAGATCGCGGTGGATATCGAACAGATCTGGATGCCCGGCGTCACCTATGGTCGCGGCTTCTTCATGCCCCTCTCGGGAGCCGCCTTCGAGGCCGTGCTGAGGGTGACCCTGAGCCTGGAAGACCCCTCCATCGACAACGCGCCCCTGCCCTGAGGGGGGAAGCGAAGCGGGGGAGTCAGGGAGGTCAGAGGGGGGCGCCCGCTGACGGCGGTCTGCTGCGGGTTGTCAGCCGAAGTCGAACAGACGGGACATCAGCACGGCATCCTCCCTCTCCTGCCCGGTGCCATAGTAGTCGGCGCGGCGGCAATATTCGGCAAACCCCTCGCTCTCGTAGAGGTTGATGGCGGTGCGGTTGCCGGCCCTGACCTCCAGGAACCAGGCCTCGGCCTTGCCGGCCTTGCTGCGGGCCAGGTACTCCCTGAGCAGCGCCCGCCCCAGCCCCTTGCCCTGAAAATCGGGATGCACGCAGATGTTCATCAGGGAGCTGTCTCCCGCCACCAGATCCGAGATGTAGAAACCGGCCGGTCGTCCGTCCACCAGCATCAGGCCGTTGAGATAGCGCGGCCCGAAGCAGGAGAGCAGGTTGGCCTGGCTCCAGGGCTCCTGGTGGGCGGCCTGCTCGATGGGGTAGATGGCTTCGAAGTCCGATTCGAGCAGGGGGCGAAAGTGGGGCAAGAGGTCAGACATGGTCACTCCGGACGGGATTCAGGCTTGCGATGGACACCATGGCCGTGCCATGGTCGTGAGCATCAAGGGGTGTGGCGCTGCCGGCACTGCTGCCAGAGGGCGCGCTTGTGCGCCCCATCGGGCTTGAGCGGGCAGACCAGGGCATCGGGCCAGCGAGGGTCCGGCGCCGTCAGCCAGAGCAGGGGCGAAGTGGCCCCCGCGGGCAGGGAAGGCATCTCGGACAGCAGGGAGACCTCGTCTGTGCCAAGGCCGAGCCAGCGGCAGATGTCCCCGAGCAGGGAGGGCGCGGGCAGCGTCTCGGCCAGCAGCCAGAGCTTGCCGGTCGGCAGAGGGGCAGTCTCCTGCGGGGCCAGCACCTCGTCGGCGGGCGTGTTTGCCGGCTGCGCGGCGCCGTCGGGGCTGGTGCCTCCCGCCAGGAGTCGGCCTCTTTGTTGCCAGAGGGGGATGCCCATGCGGGCCAGGATGCGCTGGCGCAGCGGGTCCAGCAGGGGATCTTGCATGGCGAAGGCTCACTCTTGATCTGCGTTGGGGTAAATAATGATGCGCAGAGTACACTCTCGCGGGATTTGCTGCACCCCGGACGTGCGCTTTTCGCCCTGTGGCGATGGCAAACGAGCGCCTCCCCGGGGGCAGAGATGACAGACAATGAGAGTGGAGCGGGGCCAGAGGCCGGACCCCGTCACCACGGATGACCTATCAGCTTCGGAACTGTGCCTATGCCGCCTTTAGCCCAGAATACTGTTCGTGCCACCCCCATTCATGAGCGCCTGCCACGGCTCCTTTCCGCCCTTGGCGAGGGACTGTATGAGCGCCAGGATGCCCTGCGGCTCGGCCTGCTGGCGGCCCTGAGTGGCGAGAGCGTCTTTCTGCTGGGCCCCCCGGGCATCGCCAAGAGCCTGATCGCGCGGCGCCTCAAGCTGGCGTTTCAGGATGCCCGCCATTTCGAATACCTGATGACCCGTTTCAGTACGCCGGAGGAGGTGTTCGGCCCCCTCTCCATCCAGGCGCTCAAGGAGGATGGCAAGTACCTGCGGTTGACCAGCGGCTACCTGCCGGAGGCCGAGGTGGTCTTCCTCGACGAGATCTGGAAGGCGGGCCCCGCCATCCTCAACACCCTGCTCACCGCCATCAACGAGCGGCAGTTTCGCAACGGCGACAGCCAGCACCCCATTCCCATGCGGCTGCTGGTCACCGCCTCGAACGAGCTGCCGGCCCCGGACAGCGGGCTGGAGGCGCTCTACGACCGCATGCTGGTGCGGGTCTGGATGGACAGGGTGCAGGAGAAATCCAACTTCCAGGCCATGCTGGCGAGCGATGGCCAGTCCCATCAGAACCTGACCCCCTCGGTGCAGATTCGGGGGGAAGAGTACGACGCCTGGCAGGATGCCATCGAGCAGGTGCGCCTGCCGGACGCCTGTTTCGAACTCATCTACCAGCTGCGCCAGCAGCTCGACAGTCTACTCGGGCACGGCTGCTATGTCTCGGATCGGCGCTGGAAGAAGGCGGTGCGGCTCATCAAGGCGAGCGCCTTCTTCAATGGCCGCGACGAGGTGGCTCCCCTGGATCTGCTGCTGTTCAAGGATTGCCTCTGGCACGACGAGGCTTCCCGCACCGCGCTGCTGGAGATGATCGGCGAGTTTTCCCGCCTCTACGGTTACCAGCAACTGGCGCTGACCCGGGAGCTGCTCTCCCTGCGCGAGCAGTTCAAGCAGTTGCAGGGGGCGGTCGCCCTGCGCATCGGCTGCAAGGCTGTCAAGCGCAAGCAGTGGTTCGGCCGCCGCGCCCGCGGCACCGAACTGCCGCTGGCCAACGCCAGGCCGTTCGGCAAGCTGGTGCACTTCCAGCTGCTCACCCCGGCGCCCCTGGATGGCAGTGATCCCGAACGCCTCACCGGCACCCTCACCTTCGATCGCACCTTGCTCTCTCACTGGCACCCCACCGGGGAGGCGCTGGTGGGCTGGCCCCTCGGCAACCCCAAGGAGGGGCACTACGAGCTGGTGCTGGACGAGCAGTTGCGGCTGCACGTGCTGGATATCCAGCGCCAGCCCGTGCCCTTGATGCTGGTGGAGCGCACCCCCATCCCCGAGGTGGTGATGGCCCCCTGGCTGTCGGCCCTGGACGACCTGACGGGCCAGGTGAACCGGGTGCTGCAAAACCTCAAGGGCCAGCGCAACCTGTTCGACCGTCACCAGCCCCATCTGTTCGTGGGGGACCACTGGCTGCGTCAGGTGGAGGACAGCTTCTTCGTGCTGAGCCGGGACCTTGAGCGGCTGGGGGCCGAGCTGCAGCAGTGGCGGGATCGTCTGCCTCTTCTCGATGCACAGGGGTGACGTCGCGCCTGACGTGGGATTGGTGAAATAAACAGGATGAAAAACATGTTTCGTCAGCATGATACTCCATCACATCTCAACGTCCGGGGTGGCCCATGCTAGAGATCGGCATGATGGACCTGGGGCTGCTCATGGGGGAGGGGGAGCTGGCGGGGGAGATGGCGCTGCTGCTTGCCTCCACCCCCAAGATCTCCGAGTTCCTCAAGCGCTCGCCCCTGCAGGGGAAGCTGCTCAGAAAGCGCATCCAAACCTGGAGCGAACAGCTTGGGGAGGAGATGCGTCACAAGCCGGTGCCGGTGGCCCTCGAGCGGGAATACCTGCTCTATCAGGCCCACCGGCAACTGCCCCTGCCGGAGCTGGTGGGGCGCCTGCCCGCCTTGCTGGAAGCCCTTGAGCAGCACAGCCCCTTTGCGGGGGATGCCCGCAGCCTGGTGCGCCAGATAGTGGCCCAGCCCACCGAGGGGCTGCGCCAGCTCTTCATCGAGAAGTGGCGTGCCAGCCTGGTGGGCAGCCTGTTGCAGTTGCAGCAGCAGATAGCGGAGGCGGAGCGGGAGAAGCAGCGCCAGGAGATAGAGGATCAACTGCTGGCCAACCGGACCCTGGCCGATGCCCTGGATCCGCACCAGATCTCCGCCGGGGGGCTCTGGGATCTGGCCCAGGGGAGCTGGCACAAGCGCAGCCTGGCGCTGGTGAAGCAGTACGCCCGCATGTTGCAGCAGGAGCCTCTGCTCGCGGAGATCGCCGCCCTGCTTGGGCGCAGCGAGCGGGAGCGGCGCAGCGAGGACAGGACGCTGCCGCCGGTACCTGTGCACGAGCTGGAGGAGGTGCAAAGTGACGATGTGCCCGACGATCTGGTGGGGGTGCACCCGGCCAGCGATCTGATGCGCCTCCTGCCGAGCGAGGCGGTGATGCTGGCGCTGCCGGAGCTGGAACTGGAGTTCTATCGCCGTTATCTGGAGCGGCGCCTGCTGAGCTACCAGTCGCGGGGCACCCTGCCGCGCCAGCGTCTGATGCTGCGCTCCCCCGAGCAGGGAGGGCAGGAGGTGCAGCCGCGTGGCCCTTTCATCGTCTGCGTCGATACGTCAGGTTCCATGGGGGGCTATCCGGAGGAGTGTGCCAAGGCGCTGTTTCTCGCCCTGCTCAAGGGGGCGATGGAGGAGAAGCGGGGCTGCTATCTGATGCTCTTCTCCACCGAGGTGGCGACCCTGGAGATCACCGCCGACACCGGGCTTGAGAAGGCGGAGCGCTTTCTCTCCATGAGTTTTCACGGGGGGACCGATCTGGTGCCCTGCCTGGAGCAGGCCCTGACCCAGCTCGAACAACCCGCCTTTGCCAAGGCCGACGTGCTGGTGATCTCCGACTTCATCGCCCAGAACCTGCCCCACGCCCTGCTCGAGCGGATGAACCGGCGACGGGCGCAGCAGACACGCTTCCATGCGGTCGCCATGTCCCGTCACGCCAAGGCGGCTATTTTGCGGGTGTTCGACAACAGCTGGCTGCTCGATTGCGGCCTGCGTGGACGCCTGCTGCGGCGCTGGCAGCGCCATTGAGGGTGCTCAGGCTCAGAGAGTGGGCCTGTGGTAGAGGCCCCGTTCGTTGACCTGCTCCTGATCCAGCAGCGGCTGACCGCTTGGCTGGGCAATATAAAAACCCCGCTTGCCGCTGCGCTTGACCCTGTACATGGCCTGATCCGCCCGGGCCAGTGCCGCGCCGAAATCGTCCTGGGGCCGGATGGCCGCAATTCCCATGCTCAGTCCCACCGAGGCGTCCCCGTTGGGCAGCTCGAAGGGGGTGGCGATGGCATCGATGCACTGGCGGGCGAGGTGGCTGGTGCGGGGATCGTCGCACGCCCAGGGCAGCAGCAGCACGAACTCGTCCCCGCCGATGCGCCCCAGCCGTACCTCCTCGGCGCAGCAGTGGCGAAGGCGCTGGGCAAGGGAGACCAGCAGTTCGTCACCTGCCCGGTGGCCCAGGTTGTCGTTCACCAGCTTGAAGTCATCGAGATCGATGAAACAGATGGCCTGGTACTCCCCGGGAAAGTGGCGGTGCAGCGCGGTGCGGTTGAACAGGCCGGTGAGGGGATCCCGGTGGGCAAGCTGAGCGAGCTGCTGCTCGTACTCCTTCTCGTGGGTGATGTCGATGTGGGTGCCCATCACCCGGACGGGGTTGCCCTGATCATCCCGCTCCACCACCCGGCCCCGGTCCAGCACCCAGGTGGTCTTGCCATCCTTGCCGATCATCCGGTGCATCGCCTGATAAAACGGGCTCTTGCCCTCCAGATGGTCGAAGAAGGCCTGCAGCACCTGCTCCCTGTCCTCCGGGTGCAGGTGGGCGCGCCAGACGTCGAAGTGGGCCGACAGCTCCTTGGGCTGGTAACCGAGCATGGAGCCCCAGCGGCGGTTGAAGATGATGAGTTTGCCGGTGGGCACATGGTTCTGCCAGATGCACAGGCCGGTGCCGTCCATAGCGGCGTCCAGCTTCTCCCGCGCGTCATCCGCGATGCGTTTGAGACGCTCGTTCTCCAGCAACAACCTGTCGTAAGCCTCCCTCAGCTCCTCGTAGGTCATTCCTCATCCCTTCCCCTGTTCGAAAGCATATATAGTCGATGCACTCTCTCCTTCTGTAAAGAAGGGGATAGGGGAGGCTCTCGTCCGATATGAGGCGTTTTCCCACCCTCTGACGGCTGTGCGCCCAGAGTCTGTGGGGATATGATGACAGCGGTGAGCGCGGCGTCCGGCCAGTGAAGAGGAGAAAATGTCCGCATGAAGATCCTGATGGGAGGTGGTCTGTTGCTGGGGGTTGCCCTGGCCCAGGCGACGCCACTGGCTGGGTACGAGTTGCAACTGGCGTTGCAGCGACTGGAAGAGTCGACGATGCCGGTGCAGGTATTTCGCGAGCGCGTCGCCGCCCTGACTGCCGAACAGGCACACTATCCGCCCGAGGTGCAGGGCCGCCTTGCCCGGCTGCAGTGCTGGGCCCAGCCGAGTGAACGAGACGAGGAGTTTCGCCGCGCGGTGGCGTTTGCCGAGCAGGGGCTGGCGCAGGCCCGTGCCCGCAAGGACAGGGTCACCGAGGTGGGGTTGCTCGCCTGCCGCGGGTATCACCGGCAACTGCTCGGCAACATGGCCGGGGCGGGGGAGGATTACGACGCCGCCCTGACCCTGGCTCGCCGACTCGGGGATGAGCGTCAGCGTGCCGACATCCTGAGCCTGCGGGGGGAGATGTACTCCTACCAGGGGGAGCTGGCGGAGGGGCTGATGGATCTCATCGATGCCCACCAGCGATACGAGGCGCTCGGGCTGGAGGCCAAGGGGCGCGAGGTGCTCGCCAATATTGCCAATGCCTATCGCAGGATGGGGCTCTATGAGCGGGCCGAGAGCTATTTCAAGGAGCTGGAGCACGACTACCGGCAGCTCGGGGTCGAGGAGTACCTGGTGGACATTCACAGCCAGCAGGGGCTCCTCTACATCGACACCGAAGAGTACGACAAGGCGCTGCCCCTGATGGCCGAAGCGGAGCGTTACTATCTGGGATCAAACCAGGAAGGGGTCCTGGCCTGGAGCCGGATAGAGCTGGCCACCATCCTGCAGAAACAGGGCAAGCCGGACCAGGCCATGACCAAGCTCGATCAGGCGGCAGCCTCCCTTCATCAGGGGGAGGGGGCGGACAGCGTCACCCTGGGCCACTGGCACCTCGTCATGGCCGAGGTCCTCGAGGCCCTGAACCGACCCGGCGAGGCGCTGCGGCACCTGGACGAGGCCGAGCCCATCTTTACCCGGGAGCAGAACCTGCGTTTCCTCGCCCGGGTGCATGAGACACGGGCCCGGGTGCTGGAGCGTCAGGGGCATATCCAGTCGGCCCTCACCAGCCTCAAGACCTATGTCGAGACCCGCCAGGCCCTCGAGCTCAGATTGCGGGAACAGCGCTCCTTGCAGATGCGTTTCGAGTTCGATCTCGCCCGCAAGGAGCTGGAAAACCAGACCCTCAGGTCCCAGCAGCAGTTGCAGGCGGAGAAACTCAAGCAGTTGCAGGAGCGGCGCTACTGGCAATACCTGGTGGTGGCCCTGCTGCTGGTGGTGATGGGCACCCTGGTGGTGCACCAGCGCGGGCGCACCCGCAAGATGCAGCGCCTCGCCATGACGGACGAACTGACCGGCATCCACAACCGGCGCCAGATCCAGGCCAAGGGGCGCAAATGGTTCACCCAGGCCCGGGAGGAGGGCAAACCCCTGTGCGTGCTGCTGCTGGATGTGGATCACTTCAAGAAGGTGAACGACCAGCTGGGCCACCACGTGGGGGACAGGGTGCTCACCGCCGTGGCCCAGTGCATCGAGGAGCAGTTGCGCAGCCTCGACAGGGTGGGGCGCAACGGCGGCGAGGAGTTTCTGGTGCTGCTGCCGGATACCCTCCTGGGCGAGGCCGTCGAGGTGGCGGAGCGGATCCGCCTCGCCGTCGCCTGCCTCGAGATTGAGGGGGTGCCTGCGGATCACCCCATCCACATCAGCATCGGCTGCGCCCAGTACAAACCCGAGGATGACAACCTGGGCGAGCTGGTACGCCGGGCCGACGAGGCCATGTACCAGGCCAAGCTGGCGGGGCGCAACCGGGTGATGACGGCCCGGTGAGGTCGACCCCGGGCCCCCGTGATAGCGGGCTGGGTATTTTTCACTCGCGCGGGTATAATGCCGCGCAATTTTGCTTTGACCCGGGGCCAGACCCATGTAATGCAACGCGCTTCTCCTGTCTCCACCGGCGGTCACTGACCCGCCCGCGTGGTGTCGTTGTCTGCATGGGCGCCCTGATTCCAAGGTGCTGTCCCGCATTTTTCCCACGGTGGCTCCAGGCCGCCGCTCAATAGAAGAACGTCGAATTATGTCAGCTGAATTTCTGAGTGAAGTCTCCAAGAGACGCACTTTTGCGATCATCTCGCACCCGGATGCGGGTAAAACCACCATCACCGAAAAGGTCCTGCTGTTCGGACAGGCCATTCAGCGCGCCGGTACCGTCAAGGGCCGTGGCTCGGGCCAGCACGCCAAATCCGACTGGATGGAGATGGAGAAGCAGCGCGGTATCTCCATCACCACTTCCGTGATGCAGTTCCCCTACGCCGACTGCCTGGTCAACCTGCTCGATACCCCGGGTCACGAGGACTTCTCCGAAGATACCTACCGTACCCTCACGGCGGTCGACTGCTGCCTGATGGTCATCGACGCCGCCAAGGGTGTTGAAGACCGGACCCGCAAGCTGATGGAAGTGACCCGGCTGCGCGACACCCCCATCCTCACCTTCATGAACAAGCTGGACCGCGAAGTGCGCGACCCGATGGAGGTCATGGACGAGGTGGAGCGCGAGCTCAACATCATGTGCGCCCCCATCACCTGGCCTATTGGCTGTGGCAAATCCTTCAAGGGTGTCTATCACCTCTACAAGGACGAGACCTATCTCTATCAGAGCGGTCAGGGCCACACCATCCAGGAGAAGCGGGTGGTCAAGGGGTTGAACAACCCCGAGCTGGATGCCGCCATCGGCGACGATCTGGCTGCCCAGCTGCGTGGCGAGCTGGAGCTGGTGCAGGGCGCCTCTCCCGAGTTCGATCACGACGCCTTCATCGCCGGCGAGATGACCCCGGTCTTCTTCGGGACCGCCCTCGGCAACTTCGGTGTCGACCACATGCTGGATGGCCTGACCGACTGGGCGCCAGCCCCCATGCCGCGCAAGGCCGAGAGCCGCGAAGTGGTGGCCACCGAGGAGAAGTTCTCCGGTTTCGTGTTCAAGATCCAGGCGAACATGGACCCGAAACACCGCGACCGTATCGCCTTTATGCGTATCGTGTCAGGTACTTACAGCAAGGGCATGAAGATGCGCCACGTGCGCATCGGCAAGGACGTGAACATCTCCGACGCCGTCACCTTCATGGCCGGTGACCGCGAACAGGCGGTCGAGGCCTGTGCCGGCGACATCATCGGTCTGCACAACCACGGCACCATCCAGATCGGCGACACCTTCACCCAGGGTGAAGATCTCAAGTTCACCGGCATCCCGAACTTCGCACCTGAACTGTTCCGCCGCATCCGCCTGCGTGACCCCCTCAAGCAGAAGCAACTGCTCAAGGGGTTGGTGCAGCTCTCCGAGGAGGGGGCGGTGCAGGTGTTCCGTCCGCTCATCAGCAACGATCTCATCGTCGGTGCGGTCGGTGTGCTGCAGTTCGACGTGGTGGTTTCTCGTCTGAAGAGCGAGTACAACGTCGAGGCCATCTACGAGGCGGTCAACGTCGCCACCGCCCGCTGGGTGGAAGGGAGCGACGTCAAGAAGTTCGAGGAGTTCAAGCGCAAGAACGAGGTCAACCTGGCCCTCGATGGCGGTGACAACCTCACCTACATCGCGCCGACCATGGTCAACCTGCGCCTGGCCCAGGAGCGTCACCCGGACGTTCACTTCCGCCAGACCCGCGAACACTGATCACTCCGCCCGCACCCAGCGGGTGGCTGATGACCAGAGAGACCCCGCTTCGGCGGGGTTTTTTGTTATGGGGCGTTTCATTGGAAGGGGCGTAGATCCCCATCCGGGGCTTGATGAGTGAATAAAAATAAAGGATAAGTGATTTAAATTTCACTCATGGAGAGAGACATGTCCGTCACCCAACCCGTAGAGGCGCAGTTTGCCGCCTACAATGCCCACGATCTCGACGCCTTCGTGGCCTGCTTTGCCCCGGATTTCAAAGGCTATCGCATGCCGACCGAGACGCCGAGCACAGTCGGCAAGGGGGCGCTGCGGGCCTTCTATGCACAGCACAGATTCAACAACCCGCTGCTCAAGGCCGAGCTGCTGTCACGCACTGTCATGGGCAACAAGGTGTTCGATCACGAGCTGATCCACGGCCTCTCCCCCGAGCCCATCGAGAGCGTGGCGGTGTTCGAGGTGAAGGAGGGTCTTATCCAGACCGCCTGGTTCTATTTCCCCTCTTAAACCCGACACTGTATTTGCCATACGGCCCCATCCTATTGCACCGCTGTGCAGGGAAGGGTGACAAGGAGATGCCATGCAGATATTCAAGGCCACGTTGGCCCACATTGAAGAAACCAGCCGTCTGTTTGATGCCTATCGGCAGTTTTATGGGCAAGCGCCGGACAGTGATGAGGCAACCCGATTCATTGGGGAACGCCTTCAGGGGGCGGATTCAGTTATCTTTCTGGCACGCAACGAGGCGGGAGAGTGTGCAGGCTTTGTCCAGTTGTATCCGGCATTCTCTTCCGTCGCGATGAAGAGGATGTGGTACCTCAATGATCTTTATGTCGTCGAGTCAGCTCGCCAGCAGGGGGTGGCAAGAGCGCTGCTGAAACGGGTGGCCAGCTTTGCTAGGGAGACAGATGCCCTGACCGTCAAACTGGCGACGGCTGTCTCCAATCAACCTGCAAAATTACTTTATGAATCAGAAGGGTATCAAAAGGTAATCGCCTTTGATCACTATACCCAACGGGTTGGAGCCTGACAGGCGTTATGTGTCACTGTCCATGAGATGAATGGCAAGCGCTCTTCTGGGGAGGCGCGGTGTCAGCCTGGGGTCGTGATACGGGGTGATCGGGCTCGCGGGGTATCGACAGATTGCCTGTCCGTCCCCCCTTCTACCCTTGCGGGAGAAGGGGGGGTGAGGGGGGAATTGGCGCTTCTGGCTAGAAAGTACGCAGCAATCTGGCGGGGTTGCCGGCATAGGTGCCAGGTACAGTGATGTCCCGGGTCACCACTGCGCCGGCACCGATGACGGCTCCCTGGCATATCCGTACCGGCAAAATGGTGGCGTTTGAACCGATGGATACCCCATCCCCAATGTGGGTTCGGCCCCAACTGGCGGGATCCGGGTCGGGGGCGCCGCTTTGAAAGAGGTCATTGGCAAACATGACGCCGTGACCGATAAAACAGCGCTCACCTATGGTCACATGCTCACAGATAAAGCTGTGGGACTGGATGCGGGTTGCGCGACCTATGGAGACGTTCGACTGTATCTCCACGAAGGGGCCGACAAAGACATCGTCAGCCAGGGTACAGCCGTAGAGATTGACAGGCTCAACCAGCTTCACCCTTTCACCGAAGCTGACATCTCGTATGCCGACAGAGAGTCGGGTTGGTTCACTCATCTCCCCTCCTTCCCGTCGAGCGCCAGTACCATGCAGATCTCGCAGGCGTCGTGGCCCGTGCAGCCAAGGGGCCCAGGCAGGTGTTCGAAGCCCAGGGATTCATAGAGGGCGGTGGCTTCCCGCAGCACGGCGGTGGTCTCCAGATAGCAGCGCTGGTAACCCAGGGCGCGAGCCTCGGCCAGCGCCTGCAACACCAGCCGCCGTCCCAGCCCCAGCCCTCGCAGGGCGGGCAGGAAGTACATCTTCTGCAGCTCGCACACATCCGCTGCCCCCGCCAGCGGCGCTATGCCACCCCCGCCGAGAATGGCGCCGTCCGGTCCCTCAATCACCCAGTAGCGGCTGCGCTCCCCCTGATAGGTCTCGTGGAGAAAATCGAGGTTGGGATCCGCCACCCCGTACCCCTTGTCGGCGGTGAGGCCGTATTCGGCGGAGACGGCGCGCACCACGGCGGCGATCCGGGGATTGTCGGCCGGGGTGATGGGGCGGATGACGAAGCCCTGCTGGCGGCGGGCGCGGGAGAGGGCGCTGCGATAGAGCCGCATGCCCTCCCAGATCTGCTCGCACTCGGCGGGGGAGAGCTGGGCCAGGGCCCCCGCCATGGTCTCGTCCATCTGCCGGTGCAGCTCCTCAAGCTGTGCCTTGCCCGGCTCGGTGAGGCTCGCCTCCTTGCTGCGCCCGTCAGAGGGGTGGGGTTGCCAGGCGATAAGCTCCCGCTCGGCGAGGCGGGCCAGGGGGCGGCTGGCGTTGGATTTGTCGATGCGAAGGCGCTCGGCAAGCTGCTGGTTGGTGGCGGGACCGTTCTCCAGCTCGATGAGCAGGTGGGCCTCCAGGGGGCTCAGGGCCAGCGAGCCGCACTGCTGGGAGAGCATGCCGAGTTCGCGTACCAGTTCCCTTGACAGGGCGCGCAGGGGGCGGGGATCCATGGGGTTGTCTCCTAGTGATGGTATTTGGTTGTTGTACGCAACCAATAGCATCGTTTGGTTGTTGGTGACAACCATTTGCGTGAAAAAGGGTGAAAGGCAGGCAGAAAAAAGGGCCCGGGAGAGGGCCCAAACATTGGAAACCCGCGCGGGGGGCGCGGATCCCATCCTTGGTCAGGCAAGGCGCCGGCGAGGGTTAGACCAGCTCGGCCAGCATGGTGTCGGCATAGGGCACCAGGGCGTCGCCCTGTTTCACCTTGGCGAAGTAGTCCGGGTTGGCGATGAGGGGGCGACCGATGGCGACGAGGTCGAAGCGGTCCGCCTCGATGGCCTCGAGCGCGGTCTCTGCGCTGTAGTTGCCGACCCCCACCAGGTGGCCGTCGTAGCGGGCACGCAGGTAGTCGGAGGCGCGGCCGTCCAGGTAGTCGAAGGTGAGGCTGTCATCGAAGATGCCCAAGTGCAGATAGGCCAGAGTGCGCTGGTTCAGCTCGGCCAGCAGGTGGTCGAACACGGCGCGATCCCGGGCATCCCCCTCCAGGTGCACATAGGCGCCGGGGGAGAGACGAAGGCCGGTGCGATCCCCGCCGATGCGGGCGGCGATGGCATCCACCACCTCCAGCGCGAAGCGGCTCATGTTCTCGGGGCTGCCGCCGTAGTTGTCGGTGCGCAGGTTGCTGGCGTGGTGCAGGAACTGATCGATGAGGTAGCCGTTGGCACCGTGGATCTCCACCCCGTCAAAGCCCGCTTCGATGGCGTTGGCGGCGGCCTGGGCGTAATCCTCGACCAGCTGGGCGATTTCGCTCCCGGTCAGGGCGCGCGGCACCTGATAGACCAGCTCGCGCATGCGCGGCACCGTGCCCTCATGGGCGACGGCGGAGGGGGCCAGCACTTCGGCGTGGTGGAAGAAGGGGTGGGAGAGACGGCCCACGTGCCACAGCTGGGCGAAGATCTTGCCGCCGTTGGCATGCACGGCGCTGGTCACTTTCTTCCAGCCGGCGATCTGTTCGGCGCTGTAGAGCCCCGGGGTATTGGGGTAGCCCTGCCCGTCCGGACGGATGATGGTGGCTTCGGAGATGATGAGGCCGATGTCGGCGCGGCGGCCGTAGTAGGCGGCCATCTGTTCGGTGGGCACCAGACCCGGGCCCGCCATGCAGCGGGTGAGGGGGGCCATCATGAAACGGTTCGCGAGGGTGAGGGTGTCGTTGAGGCGATAGGGCTGAAACAGGGTATTCATGATCGTCTGTCCTGAGGGAGTGATTCTTGAACGGGCATTCAAGACGTTTTTTGGTTTGTGTGCAAGTATTTTTTGAGCAAGCATTCAACATGGATTGACGGGGGAGGCTGGGGTAAACTTGCCGCCCTGTTTTTTCCGTCCCGCGGGACCTTGCCACCGGAGACCCCATGCGCAGCGCCGAATACGATCGGGATGCCGTCTTGCGAAACGCCATGGAAGCCTTTCGCGCCAAAGGCTATGCCAAGACCACCATGCAGGAGCTGGTGGCCGCAACCGGCCTGCACCCGGGCAGCCTCTATGCCGCCTTTGGCAACAAGCGCGGCCTGCTGCTGGCGGCGGTCGATCACTATGTGGCAGAGAAGGGGGCCCTGCGCCGCCGCTGCCTGGCACAGCCCAGCCCGCTGGCGGGGCTGCACGCCTACCTCGAGCAGGTGGTGGACGATGCCCTGCAGGGCTCCTGCCTGCTGACCCGCACCCTGATGGAGCTGGCGGAGCAGGATGAGGAGCTGCACCTTCGCTTCAAGGCCATCTACGGCGAGCTGGAACAAGATCTGGCCGGGCAGCTGGCCCTGGCAAAGGCGAAGGGAGAGCTGGCAAAAGAGGGGGACATCCCCACCCTGACCGCCTTCTTGCAGGTCCATATCCAGGGACTGGTCACCTTCGCCCAGTGCCACCCCGACCGCCCTCTGCTGGCCGGTGTCGTCGCCCGGATGATGAGCGCCCTGCGGGCGTGATGGCGAGGATGGAAACAACAAAGGCTCCCGCGGGAGCCTTTGTTGTTGCTGGGAACTCCCCTCGCAGCAGGGATTTTGCCCCCTTCTCCCCTTGCGGGAGCCATGGTTGTTTCTGGGGGAGGTCGCACGCCGCTTGGTTGTTTGTTCCCTTCTCCCCTTGCGGGAGCCATGGCTGTTTCTGGGGGAAGCCACACGCCGCTGGGTTGTTTGCTCCCTTCTCCCACTTATTTACAAAAGAATGGGAGAAGGGCTGGGGATGAGGTGGAGGGCTCGTGCTCAGCGCAAAGAGAGCAAAAGAAGTTTCAGTACGGCCTCCATCCGACTCAACACATCGTTATTCCACACCCGGATCACCCGAAAGCCCTGCTGATTGAGGTAGGCCGTTCTTGCGCCATCATGTTGCCGTCCGGCCGGTTCGTTGTGCTGTGACCCGTCTACCTCGATGATCAACCTCTGCTCAAGAGAGATGAAATCGACAATGTAGGGCCCGATGGGCATCTGGCGACGGAATTTCACCCCGGCCAGACGGCGGTCGCGCAATTGCAGCCACAGCTTCTGTTCGGCAAGGGTGGCTTCTCGCCTCATGCGCTTGGCAAACGGATGGGTTCTCTTGGTGCCTATCCAGAGCTGTTTGACCCTATTAGATATAGCCATTCCCCGGTCTGGTGACTGAGTGGGTGGCGTCCCCTCACCCTGGCCCTCTCCCCAGAGGGAGAGGGGACAGATCGAGTGACAGTTGTCATCTTGTTGGTCATCTCGGGGCCATCGTGGTGTGGTGTGACATTGAACTGATGAATCGACAGGTCGATGTGCTGGTGGGATGTATTCCGCCCTAGCAGACAGGTTGTTTGCGATGCTGCCAGTGGCGCAGATCCGCTCCCTTCTCCCCTTGCGGGAGAAGGGTTGGGGATGAGGGGGGGAGTCACACGCCGTCGGGTTTTTCAGGAGTCACCAGCTCTTTCATCAGATGCTTGAGCCACACCTGGGCCGGCTGCTGCGCATGGTGCTTTGGTATGCCAGCCGCTGCCGCTTAGCCCGGATTCACCAGATCCTTCATCAACGCCTTCAACCAGGTCAACGCCGGTTGCTGGGCGTGGACCGGGTGCCAGACGCAGTTGAGGTGATAGTCCGGCACGTCGTCGGGCAGGGGCAGGCTTTTCAGCGGCCAGTGGCTGGCGAGCAGCTCGGCCACCATGCTGGGCAGTACCAAGAGGTGATCGCTCTGGCTCACGATGGCGGCGGCGGACATATAGCTCTGGCTGTTGACCGAGATGGTGCGGCTATGGCCCAGGCTCTGCAAATAGCGGTCGAGGCTCGCCTCCGAGGTGCCGAGCGGCGAGTGGAACACATGGGGCATCTCGATTAGCTGGTCGAGGGTGATGCGCTCCTCCTCCAGCTCCAGGGTGGCACGCACCAGCCCGGCCAGGGGTTCGGTGAGCCAGGTCTCCTTGCCCAGATACCCCGGCACCTGCATGTACTCGTCAAACCCCAGCACGAGATCTATCTCGCCGCTCGCCAGCTCGGCTTCGGGCAGGGTATCGCGCAGGATGCGGATCTCGATGGTGACGCCGGGGGCCAGCTTCCTGAGGCGCTGGATAAGGGGCGGGATCAGCACGCACTCCACGTAATCCGTGGTGCAGAGTACGAAGCGGCGCTTCGACTGGCGCGGCGCGAACTCGTCCTCCTCCCAGAGCTGCTGCTCCAGCAGCCGCAGCGCCTGCTGCACCCCCAGATGCAGGCGCTGGGCCCGGGGAGTCGGCAACATCCCCTGGGGCGTGCGCACCAGCAGCGGGTCGCCGAGAAAGGCCCGCAACCGGCCGAGGGAGTGGCTCATGGCGGGCTGGCTGATAAAGAGCGATTCGGCGGCGCGGGTCACGCTCCCTTGCGTCATCAGGGCGTCAAAGGCGAGCAGCAGATTGAGGTCGAGCTGGTGCAGTTTCATGGGGGGATTATTCGCCGTGTTTATGGGACAATTAATCCTATTCATTTGATGGATGGGCGCGCAACTTCTTACACTGCGACCCACTCTTATTTTTTTCAGGGTTCCCAGGCAAATCGGGGGCCTCAATCCATGCAAGGAGCCTTGCGATGAGCATCAAGACCATGAACACCACGCCGGCCGCCGACGGCTTCACCATGCCCGCCGAGTGGGCTCACCAGCAGGCCGTCTGGATGATCTGGCCGTTCCGCCCGGACAACTGGCGGGAAGCCGGTCGCTTCGCCCAGGCCACCTTCGCCAAGGTGGCGGATGCCATCGGTGGCGCGACGCCGGTCTTTATGGGGGTGCCGGCCCAGTTTATGGAGCAGGCCCGTGGCATCATGCCCGCCCACGTTACCCTGGTTGAGATGGCCAGCGATGACTGCTGGGCCCGCGACACTGGCCCCACCATCGTCACCAACGCCGCAGGCGAGTGCCGTGGGGTGGATTGGGGCTTCAACGCCTGGGGCGGTCACAAGGGGGGTCTCTACTACCCGTGGAACCAGGATGAAGAGGTCGCTGCCCGGATGCTGGAACAGCACGGCATGGGTCGTTACGACGCGCCGCTCATTCTGGAAGGGGGCTCCATCCATGTGGATGGCGAAGGCACCTGCCTGACCACCGCCGAGTGCCTGCTCAACGAAAACCGCAACCCGCACCTGACCAAAGAGCAGATCGAAGCTCACCTGCGCGACTATCTGGGTGTCACCAGTTTTATCTGGCTGGACGAAGGGGTCTACATGGACGAGACCGACGGCCACATCGACAACATGTGCTGCTTCGTGCGCCCGGGTGAAGTGGCCCTGCACTGGACCGATGATGAGACAGATCCCCAGTACGCCCGCTCCCTGGCCGCCCTCCAGGTGCTGGAAGCGGCGGTCGACGCCAAGGGTCGCAAGCTGAAAGTGTGGAAGCTGCCCCAGCCGGGCCCGCTCTACTGCACAGAGGAAGAGTCTGCCGGCGTCGAGAGCGGCAGCGGTGTGCCGCGCGAGGCAGAAGGCCGTCTGGCCGGTTCCTACGTGAACTTCCTTATCACCAACGATCGCATCGTCTACCCGCTGCTGGATGCCGCCACCGACGGCGAAGCCCAGCGCATTCTGGAAGAGATCTTCCCGGAGCATAAGGTCGTCGGCGTACCGGCCCGCGAGATCCTGCTGGGCGGTGGCAATATCCACTGCATTACCCAGCAAATTCCTTCTGGCAAGTAAGAACCTGTTCCAAGCCAGCCAAGGTTGGTATTCAAAACCCCACGCCGTGGGGTTTTATCTCTTGATAACGTGATGGCCGCAGGCGCCGATGCGGCGATCATCATGACAAACAGTCACCCTTTTACAGGAGATCCCCATGATCGAAGTGACCGAGGTTTCCATTGTCGAGCTGCGTGCTGCGCTCGAATCAGGCCGCACCACCGCGGTCGAACTGGTCGAGGCCTATCAGGCCCGGATCGCCGCCTATGACGGCCCCGAGACACCAACCCGCCTCAATGCCGTCGTGGTGCCCAACCCCGATGCCCTGAAAGAGGCGCAAGCTTCCGATGCGCGCCGCGCCCGTGGGGAAACCCTGGGGCCGCTCGACGGCATCCCCTACACCGCCAAAGACAGCTATCTGGTCAAGGGGCTGACCGCCGCCTCCGGTAGCCCGGCCTTCAAGGATCTGGTGGCCCAGCGCGATGCCTTTACCGTTGAGCGCCTGCGCGCCGCCGGCGCCATCTGCCTTGGCAAGACCAATATGCCGCCCATGGCCAATGGCGGCATGCAGCGCGGCGTCTATGGTCGCGCTGAGAGCCCCTACAACGCCGACTACCTGACCGCGCCCTTTGCCTCCGGCTCCTCCAACGGGGCCGGCACTGCCACCGCCGCCAGCTTCGCCGCCTTCGGTCTGGCGGAAGAGACCTGGTCGAGCGGCCGGGGTCCTGCGTCCAACAACGGCCTGTGTGCCTACACCCCGTCCCGTGGCGTGATTTCGGTGCGCGGCAACTGGCCCCTGACCCCGACCATGGATGTCGTCGTGCCCTACGCCCGCACCATGGCCGATCTGCTGGAAGTGCTCGATGTAGTCGTCGCCGACGATGCCGACACTCGCGGTGATCTGTGGCGCATGCAGCCCTGGGTCAAGCTGCCCAAAGCCTCCGAAGTGCGTCCGGCTTCCTATCTGGAGCTGGCTGCCAAGCCCGATGCCCTCAAAGGCAAGCGCCTCGGTGTGCCGCGCATGTTTATCAACAAGGATGAACTGGCCGGCACCAGCGACAACCCCGGTATCGGCGGCCCGACCGGTCAGCGCATCCATACCCGCGAGACCGTGATCGCCCTCTGGGAAGATGCGCGCAAGGCGCTGGAAGCCGCTGGCGCAGAAGTCATCGAAGTGGACTTCCCGCTGGTCTCCAACTGCGAAGGGGACCGACCCGGCGCGCCGACCGTGTTCAATCGCGGCATCGTGAGCCCGGAGTTTCTCAACGACGAGCTGTGGGAGCTCTCCGGCTGGGCGTTCGACGACTTCCTGCGTGCCAACGGCGATCCCAAGCTCAACAAGCTGGCCGATGTCGATGGGCCGAAGATCTTCCCCCACGATCCGGGCACCCTGCCGAATCGCGAGGGCGATCTGGCGGCGGGCATGGACGAGTACGTCAATATGGCCAAGCGCGGCATCAAGCGCTTTGACGAGATCCCCACAGTGCCGGACGGCCTGCGCGGTCTGGAGAAGACTCGCAAGCTGGATCTCGAGGACTGGATGGACGGGCTCAAGCTCGACGCCGTGCTGTTCCCCACCGTCGCCGACGTCGCCCCGGCTGACGCGGATGTGAATCCGGCCTCCGCCGATATCGCCTGGAGCAACGGCATCTGGGTTGCCAACGGCAACCTCGCCATTCGTCACCTCGGCGTGCCGACCGTCACCGTCCCCATGGGGGTGATGGCCGATATCGGTATGCCGGTGGGGCTGACCTTCGCCGGTCGCGCCTATGATGACAACAACCTGCTGCGCGTCGCCTCGGCCTTCGAGTCCACCGGCAGCAAGCGGATGGTGCCGCCACGTACGCCGCCGTTGGGGTGAGGGTGATTACCAGTAGGACTAGATAGCGCGGATTGTCCGCTCATAACGATAATAAAGCCACTCACTATATGGTGGGTGGTTTTTAATTTTTGAAATTGGTTGTGGGAAAACGATTTATATTATGCACGTTTCTTGAAATATCTTTGATGCATTTTTATTCATGCTTTCTAAGATTATTCTTGGTAAAGTGCATGTGTTATATGGAATGACGTTTTTTAATACCAAGAGTGATAAAAACTTGATGTGGTTGCATCACCACCATGCTTATCGTTTTGATTGCATTCTTTACATAGTAATTGCATATTTGATATGTCATTAAAACCAAAGTTTGACAAAGGTACAATATGGTCATAGTTCGCTACATTATCCAAGTTTAATGTGCCTGAAAGATCTTTGTTACAGAGTACACAGCGTCCTCTATCTCTAAAATAAACGGCTTTTCTAACCCAGCTTGGAATGTTTTTCCTTTTTAGCTTGCCATTTTTCCTTATCAGATCATCTGATTTTGACTCAACAGTATGTTCACGTTCCAAAGCATTTGCCATCATTGTGTTAAACACAAGCATTAACACACGATTTTGAAATAGAACATGGAATACTTCTTTTGATGTATGCTCAATGAGTTGTTCAAAATTTCCATTAAGCCTTAGTTCAAGAAGATAATCATAAATATCATCTTTATCGCATGTCGTGAATTTCTTGTCTCTTTCATGCAGAAAACTTGAGAAGCTTTCGTATTCCAATCCATGAAATGTCAACGCCAGTTCAATAGGCAAAATATCCCATTTTAAATGTTTATTTATTATTGGAAGATGAGCATTGTTTTTTATTAACTGTTGTCGTTCCTCCAAATCTATATCATAGGTGTTATCCCAAGTGACATCATCTATTACAAACTCTAGAAAGTCATGAAAAACAGAGTGCTTTCTAAATGGTTGCAGCATATTTAGTATATTACCATCGCCATGAAAGTTATGAAGGTCACGTAAATATGAGTCTTGCTCCATTAGAATATTTGATATTACGTTACAGAAATAATATGTTTCATAATACTTTACATTGAGCACTTTGTTCTCCTCATATTAATTATTTTTAATAAAGTCGTATTTTAGTTTTATTTGTTAAAGTAGCTTTGGATATATAATCGCGTAGTCTACCTCAAAAGGGCTGTAGATCTGAATGACGAAGTATATTCGGACGATCGCGAATGGGGGCCGAGAAGCCGCTGACATCCGGAGTTTCCTGCCGGTCTTGCTATGACTCGGTACGCGGCGGTATGCGGACGATTACGCTGCGCTAATCGACCCTACATGATGTGGCTTATTGTTACCTCCCCCTCATCCCCGACCCTTCTCCCCTTGTTTGTGATCAAGAGTGGGAGAAGGGAGCAAACAGGCTCCGCTGATTATGCGTTGGCTCTGTGGTGCGGGTGAATATGAGTGGCTTGGTATTGGCACGGGTCATCCCCTCTCCCTCGGGAGAGGGCCAGGGTGAGGGGCCGCTATCTGTGTTGTAGGTTCGAATAGCGAAGCGTATTCGGACGATCGCGAACAGGTAGTGGCCGAGAAGCCACTGATATCCAAAGTATGCTGCCGGTTTTGCCATGATTTGCTGCGTGGCGGTATGCGGACTAATTTTTCATTTCCTTATGTTAGTTATGGTACAACTCTACAAAACAGTGGGTGCTAGAAATATAATAGAGCGTTTTTTCTAAAGTTTTTAATTATTGTTTTCATGTCGATGTCATTACAATTAACCATACATGTAGTATCTTTTTTCTTTTGAAGAAAACCTGGTAAAGGTTCGAATCCCGATACCTTGTAGTAGTCAGGGTTAATATCGGAGTAAAGAATAAATGCTCTTGTTTTAAATTGGTTGCAATACTCTTTTTTACTGCGTCTAATAGTATTCTGGCAAAGCCATTTCGCCTTTTATCAGAAACTGTAGATAGAGACCCTATACCTATGGTTGAAATGTCATAAATGGAAGGTAGTGAATAACATATAATAGAACTTAAAATACAATTGCGTTCTTCAAGAATATACCAAGTTCCTTTTTTATATTTTTCAGAATTATTACAGGAAAACAAATACTTGTTGAGTTCTAATCCATCTCCCCAAGCATCATAACCCATTGTATAGATACTGTTCATATCATCTAACGTAGCGGTTCTGATTACTAGGTCATCAAATCTAAGAAGTGGTAAATTTTCTGCGGGTGTTAAAAAAGACATAAACCACCTTTGATAAATGGGTATTGATAACTAGTTGTAAAAATACAGGTAGGGATGTGGATTAGTGTTCACAATATTATTGCGGTGGCTCGTTTGGGTCAACTTTTGTTTTTTTAAAATTAAAGTGCTGCGTTGTTATGATTTTTTGTGATCTTGTATTATTTAGAGAGGGTGGGGCGGTATTTTGTTCCGATTAGCGGCTTTGTCGGGATATTGATTTCCACTTTTTCCGTCCGAATAAAGATACGGTGAGAGAGATGCCTGCAGATTGCTCTTCATACAAACATGGAGAGAAGAGGCTATTTTCACCATCTTCACCTTGGCTTCACACAACCTCATTTTTTCCTCACAAATCCCCCCTATCTTCTGTCCACTGATAAATGGGCCTGCTTGCCACAGGAGTGGCAAGGGCCAACGAGAGGGGAGCAAGAGGATGAAATCCTGGATCAAATACGGGCTGGTCGGGGCCTTGATACTGGTGGCGAGTTTCTGGGGCGGCAGCGTGCGGGCGGTGCAGATGCCCCTTGGCCAGGATACTGCCGTGCCGGGGCAGCTAACCGCCCAGGTTGCGGTGCTCCCGAAGGAGGCCCATTTCCAGCCCCTGGGGGCTCTGCCATAGGTTGCTGCCGGACGTGGCACCTGAGGGAGTTGATACCGGTCTTTTTAACCAGACCGGGCCGGTGACGTCACGGCACAGTGCGCATCAACACGGGCCGGGCTGGCTAGTGCGCGACATAGTGAGCCTCATGCCAGACCGGGCTGGCTACTGCGCCTGATATTGGGCATCCAGCCAGGCGATGGCCTCTTGGGGGTCGTTGAATGCCTGGATATGGCCCGGGTGAGTGAGGGAGAGGCAGGAGAGGGCGATATGATGGAGCACCTTGGCCGAATAGAGGGAGGCGATGGCCACCAGGTTCTTCTGGGCGAGCCACCCATAAATATCCTGCAGATGGGGCAGGGCGGAGAGCACCACCCCCTGATGCTGGCGATGGTCCACCAGGGCGCAGAAACGCTTACCGTCCAGGCTGTTCACCACGGTCTTTATCTGTGCAATCCACGCCAGCATACCCTCTTCATTGAAAGGGCCGATCAGCTCACAGGTGACCAGGTGTTCCTGCACATTGAAGATGAACTCACCGTGTTTTTTATCAAAGGACATACAACATTCTTATCCATGACCAGGGGCGGCAAGATGATATTGATTCATTCAACCTGCATCAATATCCGAATGAGGGTTTTGGTCATGGCGTCGTATTGCTGCGTTGACGCCGGGGGTAAGGTGCTTGTCCGTGATGGCGATACGAGAACAACAGGCGGCGCCAGTGTATTTCATCCGGATGCCGGGTAGTCCGGTCTGCATCCAGGGTGGCAATGCTCCTGTTTGCCCGGGCCCTTATCCCGGGGTGTCTTGCCCGGAAGGGGGGACTGCCTTGGTGAGGGCGTCGATGGCATTGGGGACGAATCGCTCGGAAAAACCGGCGATAAAGGCCCAGATGACGGCTTTGGCGGCATCCAGATTGGTTGCAGGAGAGGCCAGGGTCAGCAGAGTCTGCAAGGAGACATAGGGGTGCTCCATGTGTTTGAACTTGGGAAACAGGTCCCCCTGGAGCAGGCTGCTGGCAAAGAGCCCGTAGGCGATAAAGCCGAGAATGCCGGAAAAGAGCAGGGAAACATAAAACTGCGTCACGATCACCCGGGGTTGGCTGATGTGGGCGATGGCACCGCTGTCGTGCAGCCTGGCGAGGCGGTAATAGTTGTTGATGACGGCCCCCACCGATCCGGCAAAGAAGATGGCGGTCATGATGTTGGACATGAGGGGGATGGTTTGTAGCAGCAGTACCAGAGCAAGGCCTCCGAAGGAGATGAGGCCGCTGATGGCCAGGTGTTTGTAGTAGCGATCCATGGGTAGCTCCACTTCGGGCACAAGACCCTGTTGAGGATAGTCAGCCTATGGCGAAAATGACCCGAAAAGGCCGGTGAAGCAGTGCCCGGCCTGTGTCTTCTCAGTTGCAGTGCCATTTCATCGGTGGTGTTTCACCGTTTTTGGCGTGGGCAATTGACCTGCTCAGCCAGCCAGCGGCAGGTAGACATGCTGGTAGGCCAGGGCCATGGCGCTGTAGAGCAGCAGGGCGGCCATCAGCAGGTTGAAGTACCTGAACCAGCGAGGATGTTGAAGATGACGTCCGATGAGGCTGCCCGCCATCGAGTAGCTGCCGGGGGCACCGGCGGCCAGCAGGCCGAGCAGCAGGGACCAGGGCAGCAGGCTCCATCCGTGGATCTGGGCCGCCGGGAACTGAATGCTGGTGATGGGCAGGGTGGCGATCATCGCCTTGGGGTTGAGCAGCTGGATGACGAAGCCGCTGCGCACCCCCAGAGGGCGGGTAGGCGCCTCGTTGGCACCGAGCTCGCCGCTGTCGCTGGCGATCTTGATGGCGAGGTAGGTGATATAGAGGCACCCCACCAGGCTGACATAGATCAGGGTATCTTCCCGCACCAGGCGGGTGCCCGCCCAGCCAAAGAGCAGCAGGAGCACGAACATCGCGATGCCAACCCCGAGGAAGAAGCCAAGGGAGGCACGGGTGCGGCCGCCCAGGCCTGCATTGAGGCCGATGAGGTTGACGGGGCCTGGGGTATACATGATGCCGATGGCATAGGCGAGAAGCTCAATCATGGGGTGTTCCTTGGGCTCAGCGGATCAGGCTGGCGCTGTATTGGGTGGGGGTCATGCCATAGATGCGCTTGAAGCGACGGTTGAGGTGACTGAGATCGGTGAAACCGTAGCGGTACACCAGATCCTGCGCCGACTCTCCGGCGGCCAGGGCGCGCCGGGTGGCATTGATGCGGCAGTTGATCACGTATTGATGGGGGGTGATGCCAAGCTGCTGGCGAAACAGCCGCAGGAAGTGGTACTTGGAGATGTTGGCCGCCGCGCTGATGTCGGCCAGGGAGATATCCTGCTGGAAGTGGGCGTGGATAAAGTCCCTGGCCTGCAACAGGAGGCGATCGATGCGGCTCACCCGGCCATTGGGCTCAAAACGTCCCGCCTGCTGCATCACCCGGGTGGCGAGGCGATAGAGGGCAAACTCCTGCTCTATGCTGTCGGCCTGGCCGCGCACCGCCTGGGCCAGCTCGAGGATGCAGGCGCTCAGCGCCTCATCGCGCACCAGGGGCTGCAACAACCGGTAGGTCCCCATTGCCCGCTCGCCCGCGGCATCGGCAAACAGCGGAGTGAGTTCGTGGGGTGGAATGTAGAGCATGGTGTAGTCGAGGCTGGCGTTGTCCCCGGCATGGCCGTCGTGAACATCCCCGGGATTGAACTGGATGACGCTGCCTGCCGGGCTGGAGTGGGCTCCGCCGTGGCAGAAGAAGTTCTGCCGCCCGGCCAGAGTGACCCCGAAGGAGTACTCCTCGTGGGCGTGACGGTCGTAGCGAAATTCCGTCATGTTGACACGCAGCGCAGTCAGGCTCGCCAGGTGCTGACTGTGTGCGAATATGAACTGGTTGTCCTGCGCCATCTTTCCCTCCTGTACCAGACTGCCCCCCTAATCTAGCCCCAAGGGTGTGCCTCTCGCTTGGACAATCTTGCTGTTTGCCGGCCCGCCTGCGCCCCGCACCGAGAAAAACGGCGCAGCCGATGGCTGGCTGCGCCGGCTGGCCCGTCAGCGAAAGCGAAACAGCTCCCGGTGCAGCGGGGTGGCCAGATGGGCATCCAGGGTGTGGGCCATGGGCTCGGGGCCGCAGAACCACACCGGGGTGTGCTGGCGCTCGCCCAGGGCGGCGAGATCCAGTCGGCCGCGCTCGGACTCCAGATGCAGCCGGTAGTCGATCCCGACCCGGCGGCACAGCTCGGCCAGCCGACCGTGATAGGGGGCGGCCTCGGCGCTGGGGGCGCATTGCAGCAAGGTGGTGCCGGGGCGTTGTTCACCACGGCGCACCAGGGCCTCCAGCCAGGCGACGAAGGGGGTGATGCCGATACCGGCACCGACCCAGAGCGCGGGGGCCGGATCCGGCAGGGCGAAGGCGCCATAGGGGCCGGTCACGGTGACGACATCCCCCACCTTGAGGTGGCGATGCAGCCAGCGGGTGTGATCCCCGAGGGCGCGCACCGCCAGGGTCAGGGTGCGGCCATCCGCCGAGACATTGACCAGGGTGTAGGGGTGGGGCTCGCCGCGCCCGGCAAAGTCGAAGAAGGCGAACTGCCCCGGGCGGTAGCCGGGCAGGGGAGAGGCCAGGGTGACCCTGATCTCCAGGGTGCGCTCGTCCAGAGGGGTGAGGGCGCTGACCGCTCCCTGGCGGCGTGCGTCCCGTCCCACCCGGCCAAACAGGGAGTAGAGCGCCCCCAGAGCACCCAGCCCGCCGCCGATAAGCAGGGTCAGGCCGACCGGGGTCAGGGAGCCGATGCGCGGCAGCAGGCAGAGCCCGTGCAGCCAGCCCATCAGATAGATGACCGGGGCCAGCCGGTGAACCACCTTGAAGCGCTCGTAGCGCACCACCGCCAGCAGGCTTACCACCACCAGCGCCAGCAGCAGATAGAAACTCCATTCCCCCAGGGGATTGCCGAGGCTGTGCCAGAGGGCATCGTTACCAGCACCAGCACCAGCACCAGCACCAGCACCAGCACCAGCACCAGCACCAGCACCGCGGCGCGCCGGCCGGGTCAGCCAGTCGGCGGCGACAGCCCACTTGGGGGCTTCCACCAGCAGCCAGTGGGCCACCAGGGTGCCGGTGGCCCAGAGGGCGCTGCTGCGGTGCAGGTGCAACATGCGATCCAGCCCGCCGCACCAGGCCTCGAGCCTCGGCAGGCGCAGGGCGAGCAGCAAAGAGAGGGTCATGGCGCCAAGGCCAATCAGACCGGTCAGGATCAGCAGTTCGTGGCGCCAGGGCCAGAGACCGGCGGGCCACTGGGTCAGGCCAGCAAGCCAGAGCAGGGTGAGGGTCAGGGGCAGGGCCCAGACGAGGGATGCGGGTTTCATGATGTCCTCCTTGTCCATGCCTCCATTGCACGCCTGCTTTGTGGCGAAAGTGTGCCTCGCTACTACCTCTTTTGTAGCAAGCTGTGGCAAGGGGGCTCCCTTATCAGGGAAGAGAGAACAAGGGGGAGCCCGGCTGGCCAGGGTGACCCCCGAGAGAGCCTGTCATGTCAGCGCTTGTGGCCCTTGCCGCCTGCCAGGGCCTGCTTTCTGGCCTTCTGCTTCTGGGCGCCCTTGCTGGCGCGGCGCGGCTCGGGGTCGAAGCGGGTGAGATCCGGCTCAAAGCCCGGGAACCACTGCTGGGGCAGGCGGGTATCGAGCACGGCTTCGACTTTCTCCAGCAGGGGGGCGTCTTCCGGGCTGAACAAGGTGATGGCGAGCCCCTTGTTGCCGGCGCGGCCGGTGCGCCCGATGCGGTGGACGTAATCCTCGGGCTGATGGGGGAACTCCAGATTGATCACATGGTTGAGCTCGCTGATATCGAGGCCGCGAGCCGCCACGTCGGTGGCCACCAGGGCCTGCAAGGTGCCTGCGCGAAACGCCAGCAGCACGTTTTCCCGCGCGCTCTGTGACAGATCCCCGTGGAAGGCGAGCGCATTGATGCCCCCCTTGCCAAGCTGCTGGGCCAGCTTGTCGGCCCCCTGGCGAGTGCGGCTGAAGATCAGCGCCGGCGCCCAGCCCTTCACGGTCAGCATGTGCTCGACCAGCGCCACCTTGCGATCGCTGTCCACCGCATAGACCCGCTGCTCCACCTCGGCCGCCGTGGTGTTGCGCGGTGCCACTTCCACCAGCGCCGGGTCGCGCAGCAGTACCTTGCAGAGGGCAAACAGGTTGTCATCGCAGGTGGCCGAGAACAGCAGGGTCTGGCGATCCGCCGGGATTTGCTTCAACAGCGCCTTGATCTCGTCCATAAAGCCCATGTCGAGCATCCTGTCCGCCTCGTCAAACACCAGATGGCGCAGTTCTGCCAGCGTGAGCGCCCCCTGGCGCAGGTGATCGAGCAGGCGGCCCGGGGTGGCGATGAGGATATCCACCCCGGCGTTCAGCGCCTCCACCTGTGCGGCGATGCTCACCCCGCCGTAGACCAGCGTGCTGGTGAGAGTGGTGCCCCTGGCGTAGCGAGTGACGCTCTCGGCAGCCTGCACCGCCAGCTCGCGGGTCGGCACCAGCACCAGTGCGCGGATGGGGCGGGGGCCATCGCTCGTCGGGTGTTGCAACAACAGCTCCAGCAGCGGCAGCACGAAGGCGGCGGTCTTGCCGGTGCCGGTCTGGGCGCCCGCCATCAGATCCCGCCCCGCGAGGATCAGGGGGATGGCGCTGGCCTGCACCGGGGTGGGGGCGGCGTAGCCAAGCTCGGCCAGGGTTTGCTGCAAGCGGGGGGAGAGGGCCAGTTCGGCGAAAGAGGCAATGGACATAGGGCACCAGTATGGGGTTATCCCGCCCCGTGGCCGGGACGGAAACAATCAGCGTGGCCGGGATGGTAACAGATAGCAGGGGAGCGGCAGAAGCCGGGCCGCTCAGGGGGCCGAATTGTCACCCGGATCGCGGACAAGGCGGATGGTCTGCCCCTGGTAATAGGCGATATTGCGCTTGCCGTGCTGCTTGACGTGATAGAGCAGGTCGTCGGCCAGTTGCACCGCCTCGGCCACCGTCAGGTAATCGCGAATGCGGGTTACTCCGGCGGAGAAGGTGATGGGGGCGGGCAGCTCGGGGATGCGCAATGGCCGCTCCAGCAGGCGGGCGGTGGAGTGATGCATCATTTTGTCATCGTCCATCCCCTTGAACAGCACGATGAACTCTTCCCCGCCCCAGCGAATGGCGACATCGCCCTTGCGGATATTGGTCTTGAGGTGATTGGCGAAGGCGACGAGCGCCAGGTCACCCACCCCGTGACCATGGGTGTCGTTGACGGACTTGAAGTTGTCGATGTCGAGGATCATCAGGTAGTCGTGCTCCCGCAGCAGCGCCTGATTGAGGATGTCACGGCGTGGCAGCCGGGTCAGGTGGTCGGTCTGGGCCAGGATGCGCAGACGGGTAACCAGGCTGCGCCCCGTCAGCATGATCAGCAGCAGGATGATGAGATAGAGCTTGAAGGCCGCCCCGTAGAGCACGGACCGGATGAAATCGCCGTAACTGTATGACCACTTGAGGTAGAGATCATTGCCTGCCTGAGTGCGCATCAGCGGCGTGCTCAGGCAGAGGTGGAACGGGCGGCAGGGCTCGACCTCTTCGAAGGAGAGGACGGTCCGGGTCGGATTGAGGCTCTCGAAGGGGTGCAGCACATCCTTGAACGCCCGGTCGACGGCGATGTCGATGCCCTTGAGTCCATAGCGGTAGTCCTTGATGGCGGGCTCGTAATAGACGAAGGGGAAGTAGAGGGTGATGGTATTCAGTCCGGTGAAGGTGTCGGTGTAGATCTCGGATACCCAGGCTTCATCCGTGCTGCAGGGGACATGGGTGGAGGCGAAGGAGGCGCAACCGAAAAAGTGGGTCCAGGGCTCGATGTCATTGAGGTCGGTGTTGACCGGGAGCAGCTGGCTCGGCAGCATCCCCTTGTTGGCGACCATGCCAAGCAGGCGGCGATCGTCATAGAAGGCGTAGAGGTTGAGGACCTCGGGGTTGGAGATGACGTACAGGTAGGCGAGGAGCATCTGGTTGGCCGGGGGCAACACGGGAATGACCGCCAGGCGCTTCAGGGTGGGGAGATCATAGCCATAGGCATAGGCCGCCGCATCCCCGTTCTCGCTGAAGATGGGCATCTTGATGCTGCTGTTGTCGATGAAGTCAGCCAGTTTCTCTGGCGCCAGGATGCGGGCCCGCTGATAGAACACCTCGAACAGGTTGGCTTGCTTGGCGGTAATGAGCGCCATGTCGTGCCTGATGACGAAGTAGGTGTAGTTGGCTACCAGCCCGAGCCCTGTCAGAGCCAGACATAGCCAGCCAAACCGGTAGAGCCATTGACGGGGGATGATACGCAACAGTGATCCAGCCATGCAGTGAACTCGTCCATGGTGACAGAGGCCATTCTTGTAACTGATTTTGCCGGGCATCACCAGATGAAGTTGGTGGGTCGTCACCCGGCATGCGCAAGAATGAGCCAACAATATCAAAAAGATAGACGATGAGGCGTCATTCGATGTCAGGCAGGGGAAAGGGGTGGCGACTGAAACAAGAGGGCATGGCGCCCTCTTGTGTGGACTGTGACGGGCGCCTTAGCGAGCCTGGTATTTCGGCGAGCGGGGGCCATGGAGGATGCCGTTGGGCATGTCGGCACTGAGCAGCCTGACGCTGGTGATACCGGCGATTTCATGACCCTTGTCGGTAAGGGTGTTGGCAATCTGATTGACCACCGCCACCACCAGCATGCCGATGAGGCCGCCCCCCGAATTGCCCTGCTGCTCGGCACTGCTGGCGCTGGCACTGCCTTCCCACAGCAGCTTGCCGGTGCGCAGATCCACCAGGCGGGCACTGGCGGTGACCACTGTCTCGCTGGAGATGACCAGATAGCTGGTGCCGTACTCCTTGATGTCGAGGTAGAGGGCGGTATCGGCTCCGTAGATCTCGTGGAGCTTCTTGATGGGCAGCGCCTGGATGTCGGCGGGCTCGGTCACGCCGTTCTGCCGGAACGTCTCGTTGGTGACCGCTACCGGCAGCACGTAATAGCCGGACTCGGCGAGCGGATAGGTGATCTGGGATTGCAGGCTGGGGCCCGCCTTGATGTCCGGCGAGTGATTCACCGGCGGCAGCACCAGAATGGAGGTCGGTCTGCTCTCCTTGAAGTTGCTGTAGTCGTAACCGGGGCCCTGTGCACAGCCGCCCAGGAGGAGGGCGCCCAGCGTGAGGGCAAGGAGGGTGCGCAGGGTCATTGGGTCTCTCCCTTCTTGTTGGACATCAGGAAGTTCATGAAGGGGGCCGATTCGGGGAAGAGGCGCTTCTCGGTTTCGAACTGCTCGCGAGTCTGGGCATCCTTGCCGAGCTGGGCGTACAGCATGCCGAGGTGAGCGTGAAAGCCCGGTGGCACAGCCTGCCCCTTGGCGCTCGCTTCTTGCTGGTTTTTCTCCAGTGCATCGATCTGCGCTTCGACCCCGGTGTCGTCACCCTGCATGTGCTGGTAAACCACTCCCTGATATTGATCCCAGTTGTAGAGCGTCTGCGGCCCCTGGGCGCAGGCGCTCAGCAGCAGGCCGCTGACCAGCAACAGGGAAGGACGGAACCGCGTCATCTCGTCTCTCCTCATTGGACCGGGCGCCAGGCACCGGTCTCGATGCCGTTCACCAGATTGTTGACGGCCTCGCGGATGGCGAGATCCAGCACCTTGCCGTTCAGGGTGGAGTCGTAGCTGGCGGTGCCGCCGAAGCCGACGATCTCGCGGTTGGAGAGTTCGTACTCCCCGGCACCCTGGGAAGAGAAGACCACTTCCGAGGTGGTGACGTTGACGATGTTCAGGTTGACCTTGGCATAGGCGATCTGTGACTTGCCACGACCCAGGATGCCAAACAGCTGATGATCACCGACTTCCTTGCGACCAAACTCGGTGACGTCGCCGGTGACCACGTAGTCGGCGCCCTTGAGTTGCTGAGCCTGTTGCTTGATCCCGGCTTCGGCCTGGATCTCCGCCATGTTGTCGCGATCCAGCACGCTGAAGCGGCCGGTCTGCTGCAGGTGGGTGAGCAGCACGGTTTTCGCCTGGTTGCCCAGCCGGTCCACGCCGTCGGAGAAGATGCCACGCATGTAGCTGGAACGGTTGTCGAACTTGCCGACGGCGATGGGGCTGCGTGCGCCCTGATAGTGGCTCTGATAGGAGGCAACCTTGGGTACCTCCAGGGTGCGCGACGACTCGCTCGCACAGGCTGTCAGCAAGCCCGCCATCAGGATGACACTGGATGAAACAACAAACTTCTTCATGTAAGGCCCCGTTATCAAAGGAAAAAACAGCGGCGGACTCTAACATGGTTCGTTGCGAAGAAAGTGCCCCGTATGGGGGGCATACCCGCTCAATCCCTGTGCGTTTGACAGGGGGGGGCGGAGGGCTGGGTCTGCTGCAGGGGCTGGAACACCTCCTCCAGGGCTGCCACCAGGGCGCGCATGCGGCCCGTCTTCTGCACATCCGGGTGCAGCACCATCCAGATGTCGATGGGATCGTGCTGGTCAGGCAGCAGGCGCACCAGGGCGGGATCCTCCTCGGCGAGGAAGGTGGAGAGCAGGGCGATGCCGAGCCCCTGCCGGGCGGCGGCCATCAGCACCAGCTGGGCATTGCTCTGCAGGACCACGTTGGGTTCGTGGAGCGGTTCGCCGCACAGACTCAGCCAGTGACGGGCCACCAGCTCTTTGGGAAAGAGCAGCAGGTCGTGCTCTTGCAGTGCCTGACCCGAACGGGGCGTGCCCCGTCTGGCCAGGTAGTCGGGAGAGGCGTAGAGCCCCATCTTGATGGTGGCGAGCCGTTTGACCACGAGATCTCCCTGCTCGGGACGCACGCTGCGAATGGCGAGATCCGCCTCCTGATTGGGGATGTCGCTCACGCTGACGGCGGTCAGCAACTTGAGGCGGATACCGGGGTGGCGCTGGCGCAGCAGGGTGAACGCGGGCAGCACGAAGCCCTGGGCCAGGGTATCCGTGGTGGCGATGCAAAGCTCCCCTTCCAGCTCCCCCAAGCTCGCGGTGCGCATCATGGCCAGGGCCGCCTGCGCCATGGCCTCGGCCTGGGGCAGCAGCGCTTCCCCCAGAGGGCTGGGGCGATAGTGTCTTGGGGTGCGGATAAACAGCTTGGCCCCCAGCTGCTGCTCGAGCAGGGTGATCCGCCGCCCGACGGTGGCCTGATCCACCCCGAGCTCGAGTCCGGCCTGCCGCAGACTGCCCCGCCGTGCCAGGGCCAGGAAGAAGCGGGCATCGTCCCAGTTGATCATGCTTGCTCCTCACTCAAGCAGAACGCCCGATTGGCGCCGCAATATTAGATGCCAGCGGGGATGGCAGCACAAGGGGATAGACCGGGTCCGGTGCGTGCCTGCGGCTCCCCGGCCAAGGGCGCGTGCCACCCCGACGTGATGCAGGATTGAGTCGGCGTGATGCAGAACTGCCGCAGTCCGGAGTGGGCGGGATCGCTATGATGTCGCTCCCGATTGCGGTTTCATTCGTCTGCCACTGGAGTGTCCATGTCTGTCTCAAGCGTCCCGGCTTGCGAGCCAGGTCAGGTTGTCCATCCTCGTCTACGCTGGTTTCTCTCCCTCGCCCTGATGTCGGCCCTGCTCAACAGCAGCGTGCCTACCCCGCTCTATCCCCATTACCAGGCGGCGCTGGCTCTGAGCGATCTCGGCCTCAGCCTCATCTATGGCGGCTATGCGGGGGGCGTGCTCATCGCCTTGTTCGGGGTGGGCAACCTGGCAGGACGAGTGGCGGATCTGCGCACCCTGATCCTGCCTGCCCTGGTGGCGGTCGGGGGCGGGGCCCTACTCTTCTCCCTGGCCGACAGCTTCTGGGCCCTTTTGCTGGCGCGGCTGCTGGCCGGGATTGGCACGGGCAGCCTGACCGGCGCCGCCAATGTGGCGCTGCTGCGTTTTGGCCCCAGGGATGGGGGCAAGCGGGCGGCGCTTAGCGCCACATTGTCTTTCACCGCCGGGCTGGCCCTTGGCCCCGTGTTCAGCGGGCTGGCGCTGCAGCAGGATCTCTACCCGACCACGCTGCCGTTTTTGCTGATCCTGGGGATGGCGGCCTGCGCCATCGGGGGCTGGTGTTGAGCTGGCCCAAAGGGGTGAGGGCGACGGAGGCCGCCCCGAGCGGGCAGGGGGGCGGATCCCTGGGGGAGGGGCTCAGGGCCACGGGGGCCGGGTTCTTCCTCTGCGCTCTGGCGCTCTTCACCGCCTGGGCGGTGGCGGCCAGCTTGCTGGCCATGGGTCCCAAGGTGGTGAGCGAGATGCTGGGCATGACGGATCTGGGGCTGTTCGGCTATCTCGTCGCGGCCTATCTGGTCTTCTCCGGGCTTTGCCAGCTCTGGGCCCGTCGCCTCGATGCCCGCCATACCCTGCAAAGTGGCGTGCTGGCCCTGGCGCTGTGCGTGCTGCTCTTTGCCGGGGCCGTTCACGGCCTGCCCAGCTGGCTGGCGGGACTCGGGCTGCTGGTGGCGGGCTATGCCCAGGGGGCCGTGTTCGTGGGCAGTGCAACCCTGATCAATCGCATCGCGCCCCCGGCCAGCCACGCGCGGCTGCTCTCCCTCTTCTATGTGATCGCCTATGTGGCGAACTGGGTACCCGTGTTGCTGGGCTGGGTGAGCGACGGGGCCGGTCTTGGCGTCGCGCTGGATCTGCTCTTCGTCGGCAGCACCCTGACAAGCCTGGGGCTGGCCTGGGCGGTGTCTCGGCGGCGCTTCGAACCCGCTGTGTGACAAGGCATCACCCATCGACCAGGACGACGCTCCCGGCATCCAGGTGGTGCATCCACTCCCGCAGGATCAGCAGGGCGGCGGCGATGCGCTTCTCCCTCGGCAACTGAGCCGATGCCAGGGGATCCCCCTCCACCATGGCGGCAAGCTGGCCGAACAACCGCTCTATGTTTTCCCGGCTCTGCACCCGGTTGCCGAGCACCTCGGCCAGGGGCTCCGGGCTTTGCAGGTGCAGCACGGGGTGGGGCGGGATCCGTGCCGCGAGGGGCATCAGCACATCCTCCACCACCATGATGGCCTGCTCAAGCTCCAGGGGCGTCGGCGGATCCCGGCGAAAGGGCCCCGGGGTCAGAGCATCGAGCCCCAGTGTCAATGCAAATGTCTGGCTGGTGCCATCGGCCGCGGTGAGCGCGACCTGGCTTCGGGTATTGCCCAGGCTCAGCAAAATGGTGTCGTGATGCTCTCTGGTCATCTGGTGTGCTCCCGGCGTTGGATGCCCCATGGATACACCCGCACGGGGCGGATTGGCGAGTCATTTCGCCCCCCATTCGGGCATCAGGGGTTGCATAGATTCCCATGAGTGGCAATCTGGACGTCCAAACGTCTTTAAAGGAGCCCTGACATGGATATTCGTATCGTCCCCCGCGCCCTCGTGCTCGCCCTCTCTCTGGTGGGGGCTAGTGCCCTTGCCAACGAGGCCCTGGTGTTCCAGACCGACTTCGGTCTCAAGGATGGCGCCGTCTCGGCCATGAAGGGGGTCGCCTTCGGGGTGGACCGCACCCTGCCGCTCCATGACCTGACCCACGAGATCCCGGCCTACAACATCTGGGAAGCCTCCTACCGCCTCTATCAGACCCTGCAATACTGGCCCGCGGGCACCGTCTTCGTCAGCGTGGTGGACCCCGGTGTCGGCACCGAACGCAAGTCGGTGGTACTCAAGACCAGGAGCGGCCACTACATCGTCAGCCCGGACAACGGCACCCTGACCCTGGTGGCGGAGCACTTCGGCATCGAGGCGGTGCGCCAGATAGACGAGAAGACCAACCGCCTCAAGGGCTCCGAGAAGTCCTACACCTTCCACGGCCGCGACGTCTACGCCTACACCGGCGCGCGCCTCGCCTCCGGTGCCATCAGCTTCGAGCAGGTGGGGCCCCTGCTGCCCGCCGAGGTGGTGACCATCCCCTATCAGCCCGCGGTGGCCGAGCAAGACGGTACCCTCAAGGGCACCATTCCGATCCTGGACGTGCAGTACGGCAACGTCTGGACCAATATCGACGACAGCCTGCTGACCAAGGCGGGTATCCACAAGGGGGACAACGCCTGCATCAGGATCAGCGAAGGGGATGCGCTGAAATACGAGGGCAAGGCTCCCTACGTCAGCAGCTTTGGCGATGTGCCGGAGGGCCAGCCCCTGGTCTACCTCAACAGCCTGTTGCAGGTGTCGGTGGCGCTTAACATGGACAGCTTCGCCGCCAAACATCAGGTGCAATCCGGCGCCAACTGGCATATCAGCCTGAAGAAGTGCGGCTAGAGGCTGCCAGCTGTCAGCGGGTGCTTCCGGTACAAACGGGCATAGCAGTCTGAAGAAGTGCGGATAGGGTTCAACCCTTCTGTCGGCGACATGTCTTTCGGGGCGGTGGGACTCCTGTCCACCGCCCCTTCTCTTTGGCGGTGGCGTCTTGCCGGGCCAGCCAGTTATCTCATCATTTGTCATCCTCGTTTAATAAAGCGCTGCCATGCTGTGGCCGGACGCCGTGATGACGCAATGATTGCGCCGAGATAACAAGGAAAAGCCGATGAGCCGTTTTGACGAGAGAGACAGTGCCAACCACCCCCGCGATCAGGAGCCGGCGTTCAACCGCCTCATCGAGGCGGTCCTGAGCCGCCGTGGCTTCCTCAAAGGGGTGGGCGCCGCCAGCATGGTGGCCTTCTTCGCCGCGAGCCCCGTGGCCCAGGCCGTGGCCGCCGCCACCCGGCCGCTGCTTGGCTTCCAGGCCGTGCCCGCCTCGGTGGCCGACACCATAGTGGTGCCGACCGGCTACAAGGCCGAGGTGCTGATCGCCTGGGGAGATGCCCTCTTCCCCGATGCCCCCGCCTTTGCCCAGGGCAATGACGCCAAGGCCCAGGCACGCCAGTTTGGCGACAACAACGACGGCATGAGCTTCTTCTCCCTGGGCCCGGATCGCGCCCTGCTCGCCGTCAACAACGAATACACCAACTACGAATACCTGTTTGAAGATGGTGGCAAGACCCTCAGTGCAGAGGCTGTCGCCAAGGCCCAGGCGGCCCACGGGGTTTCCCTGGTGGAGCTGGTGCGCATCGATGGCAAGTGGCAGGCCAACCCCAGGGGGGCCCTCAACCGCCGTATCACCGCCACGACCCCCATGACATTGAGCGGCCCGGCGGCGGGCCATGCCCTGCTCAAGACCCAGGCCGATCCCGAGGGGCGCACCGCCCTTGGCACCTTCAACAACTGCGCCAATGGCCAGACCCCCTGGGGGACCTACCTCACCTGCGAGGAGAACTTCAACGGCTACTTCGGCAGCGAGGGCAAGCCGGTGCTGGACCAGCGCGCCGCCCGCTACGGCCTGGCCGCCGAGGATGCAGGCTTTGGCTGGCACAAATTTGACGAGCGGTTCGATCTCGCGAAGCATCCCCAGGAGCCGCACCGCTTCGGCTGGGTGGTGGAAATCGATCCCCGCGATCCCGCCTCCACCCCGAAGAAGCGTACCGCCCTTGGCCGCTTCAAGCATGAGAATGCGGCCTTCACCGTCAACCAGGATGGCCGCGCCGTGGTCTACCTCGGCGATGACGAGCGGGGGGAGCACATCTACCGCTTCGTCTCGAAGAACAAGGTGGCGCCGGGCAATGACCCCGCCAACCGGGATCTGCTGGACGAGGGCACCCTCTATGTGGCCCGCTTCGAGGCGAGGGAGGGGGAGCTCAAGGGCACCGGCCAGTGGCTGCCCCTGGTACACGGCGAGCATGGTCTGACCCGGGAGAACGGCTTCGCCGATCAGGGGGAGGTGCTCATCTTCGCCCGGGAAGCGGCGACCCGGCTCGGTGCCACCACCATGGACAGGCCCGAGTGGGTGGCCGTGCATCCCCACAGGGCCGAGGTCTACTGCACCCTGACCAACAACAAGAACCGCGGCCTCAAGGAGAACCAACCTCTCGATGGCGCCAACCCCAGGGCCGAGAACCCCTATGGCCAGATCATCCGCTGGCGCCCGATGGGGGACGCTCACGGGAGCGACAGCTTCGAGTGGGATCTCTTCCTGCTGGCGGGCAACCCTGGCGTGCACAAGGAGGGGCTGATGGCGGGCAGTGCCAACATCCATCCGGACAACATGTTCAACAGCCCGGACGGCATCGGCTTCGACGAGGCGGGGCGGCTCTGGATCCAGACCGACGGCGACTACTCCAACGAGAAGCAGTTTGCCGGCATGGGCAACAACCAGATGCTGTGCGCCGATCCCGCGAGCGGCGAGGTGCGCCGCTTCCTGACCGGCCCTGTGGCCTGCGAAATAACGGGCCTCACCTTCACGCCTGACTGGCGCACTCTGTTCGTCGGGGTGCAGCACCCGGGTGAGGAGGGGGCGCCCTCCCATTTCCCGGACGGCGGCACCGCCATTCCCCGCTCCGCTGTGTTGCGGATCACCCGGGACGATGGCGGCATCATCGGCGCCTGATGGCCCGGGGTAACCGACTGGCCCGTGATGACAAAAGCCGCCTTCGGGCGGCTTTTTTTGTGGGTGTGGCGGGCGGGAGACAAAAAAAGACCGGGTACGGGACCCGGTCAAAGAACCCGCGCATTCAGGGAAGAAGTGCGGGCGTTCAGGCTTGGTGGCGGGGCCGGGCATCGGCCCCCGATCCGGTGTCGGGGTGAGTGGCGTCACCCCGGCGTCAATGCGGGCTATT
Organism: Aeromonas sp. s1(2024); assembly: GCF_040908005.1. Taxonomy (NCBI): domain Bacteria; kingdom Pseudomonadati; phylum Pseudomonadota; class Gammaproteobacteria; order Aeromonadales; family Aeromonadaceae; genus Aeromonas; species Aeromonas sp. s1(2024). Next base: position 61,587 of record NZ_JBFOCW010000001.1, read on the forward strand.
CGCGCTCCAGTGCGTGGATGGGATCCAGCCTGGCGGCCCGGCGGGCCGGGGCGAAGCCGAATATTACCCCGATCAGGCTGGCGCAAAGGCAGGCCACCCCCATGGCGGCAAGGGAGTAGCTCATCCGGACGCCGCTGCTGAAGTGGTCGAACAGTTGGCCCAGCACCAGGGAGAGGGCGATGCCGAGCACGCCCCCCAGCAGGCAGATCAGCACGGCTTCAATGAGGAACTGCTGCTGGATATCCCGGGTCCGGGCGCCGACCGCCATCCGCACCCCTATCTCCCGGGTGCGCTCGGTGACCGAGACCAGCATGATGTTCATCACCCCTATGCCCCCGACGATCAGGGAAATGAGGGCGATGAGAGCGATCAGCGTGGTCAGGGTGGCGCTGGTCTGGCTGATGGTCTGGCGGATGCTGTCGGTGTTGAGCAGGAAGAAGTCCTGGCTGCCGTGGCGCAGGGTGAGCAGGCGGCTGATGCCATCCTGGGCGGCGTCCAGGCTCACCTCGTCCCGCACCCGCACACTGATGCTGCGCAGATGGCTCTGCCCCAGCAGGCGGCTCATGGCGGTGGTATGAGGGATCCAGACGTTGAGGGTCTCGTCGCTGCCAAAGCCGCTCTGGTTCTTGATGGCGACCCCGATCACCCGGCAGGGCAGATCCCCCAGCAGGATCACCTGGCCCAGGGGGGACTGGGTCGGGGCGAACAGCTTGTCCCGGGTGTGCTCGTCGATCACCACCTCCTGGGCCAGGCTCTCCTCGCTCTGGCGATCAAAGCCCATGCCCTGGGCCAGGCGATAGCCCCTGACCTGGAAGAACTGGGCGCCGACGCCGTTGATGGTGCCGGAGACGGCGGTGCTGCCAAGGCGCAGGGTGGCGCTGGTGCTGAGGCTGGGGGTGACGCTGTGCACGTAGTCCAGCCGGGCGATGGCCTCGGCGTCCCCGATCCGCAACGTCTGTATGGTAGCGGAGCGCATGTCCCCGAAGCCGCGGCCGGGGAACACCTCCAGGGTGCTGGTGCCCATGGCGTTGATGTTCTCCAGCACCCGCTCCCGGGAGCCCTGGCCGAGGGCCACCACGGTCACCACCGAGGCGATACCTATGATGATGCCGAGCATGGTGAGAAAGGTGCGCAGACGCTGGGCAACCATGGCCTTGAGGGCCATCTGCAGGGCATTCCCGAGCCCCGCCATCCGCGGGGTCTTCCCCCTGGCGGACGTCTTGGTGGCGGCCTGGGTCGCCTGGGGAAGGGCCTGTGGCTCGCGCGTGCGGCGATCGGCGATCACCCGGCCATCTTTCAGTTCGATGATCCGCTCGGCGTGGCGGGCGATGTCCATGTCGTGGGTGACGATCACCAGGGTGTGGCCCTGGCGATGCAGAGCTTGAAGGCTCGCCATCACCTCGGCGCCGCTCTGGCTGTCGAGGGCCCCGGTCGGCTCGTCGGCCAGGATCACCTCGCCGCCGTTGATGAGGGCCCGGGCGATGCTGACCCGCTGCTGCTGGCCGCCGGAGAGCTGGCTTGGCTTGTGTTCGAGCCGGCTGGCGAGGCCGAAGCGGGTCAGCAGGGCCTCGGCCCGCTGGCGTCGCTCGGCCGGATCCAGACCGGCGTAGAGGGCGGGCACTTCCACATTGGTGCGGGCATCGAGATCCGCCAGCAGGTGATAACGCTGGAAAATGAAGCCGAAGTGCTCCCGGCGCAGGGCGGCGAGCTCGTCCCGGCTGAGGGTGGCAGTGTCGCGCCCGGCCACCAGATAGGCCCCCTCGCTCGGCTGATCCAGGCAGCCCAGCAGGTTCATCAGGGTGGATTTGCCGGAGCCCGAAGCGCCGACGATGGCCACCATCTCTCCACGGGCGATCGCCAGATCGATGCCATCGAGCACGGTGACGGTGCGCTCACCCTCTTTGAAGTGGCGGCGGATGCCCCGCAGTTGCAACAAGGCGCCCATGGTCACATCCCCATGGGGGGCGGCATGCCCCCGGCGGCGTTGCTCTGGCCTGCGCTCACTTCGCTGACGATGACCCGCTCACCGGCGCTCAGGCCCGACAGGATCTGGGCATCCACCTTGTTGTTCAGGCCGACCTTGACCCGGCGCAGGCTGATCCGGCCTCCGTCGTCGATCACCCTGACCTGATCCCCCTGCAGGGCGATGGCCGGGATCACCAGCGCATCTTTGAGCCGGGCGACCACCAGATAGACCTGGGCCGTCATGCTGATCCTGAGCTGACCGTCCTGGTTGGGCACCTCGAACAGGCCGTGATAATAGATGGCGCTGCTGTCGCTGCTGCTGGTGGTGGTGTCGTCGTCATTGATGGTGTCGGGGGCGGGCTCGATGGCCCGCAGGGATCCCTCGAAGCGGCGCTGGCTGTTGCCAAGAATGGTGAAATAGACCGGCATGCCGACCCGGACGTTGATGACGTCGGCCTCGGAGATCCTGGCCTCCACCGTCATGGTGTCGAGCTGGGCAATCTTGAGCAGGGTAGGGGTGCTCTGGCTGGCGTTGAGGGTCTGCCCCTCCTCCACCGGCATGGCCACCACGGTACCGGAGAGGGGGGCCAGGATCCGGGTATACCCCAGGTTGACCCGGGCTGTGTCCACCGCGATCTCGGCCTGCACCCGCTGGGCGTTGAGGGCCCGGATATCGGCCAGGGTCTCGTCCAGGGTCGCCTTGGCGCTGTCATGGTCGGCCGTGCTGCCAAGGCCTCTTGCGACGATCTGCTGCTGGCGCTGGTATGCGAGGCGAGCATTGCGAAGGGTGGCCTCTTTGGAATCCAGCTGGGCCTGGAGGTTGTCGCGCTGGGCCAGGGCATCCTTGAGGGCGTTCTGCTGGGGCAGATCGTCTATCTCGACCAGCAGCTCCCCCTGTTTGACCTCCTGCCCCAGAGTCACGTGCAGTTTCTTGATCTGGCCCGACACCTGGGCGCCCACGCTCACCTGCTTGCGCGCCTTCAGGGTGCCGTCCGCCATGATGAGCTGCTCCAGATCCCGGGTCTTTGCGCTGGCGGTGATGTAGTCGCTGGCGGGTGCCTTGGCCTGGGGGCGCCAGGCCAGCAACAGGGCGAGGGCGCACAGGGGCAGCAGCCAGAAGAGACGAGGGGAGAACGTGGGCATGACAACCTGTATCCTGAATGACGATCACGGCGGCACTCTACCCCAGAGCCGGGTTAAGGCTCTTTGCGCCAAGCGTAAGGGTTTCGTAAAAATGGCTGCCAAGTGCGTGGCAAGCGGCGAAAATGGCCGCCGACAAGGGAGACCGCATATGAAGATCCTGCTGGTGGATGACGATGCCGAACTGGGCGCCATGTTGAGTGAATACCTGGGGGGAGAGGGGTTTGATACCACCCAGGTGCTGACCGGAGGGGAAGGTGTTCACCATGCCCTCTCCGGCCGTTACAGCGCCCTGCTGCTGGATGTGATGCTGCCCGACTTGAGCGGCACCGAGGTGCTGCGCCAGGTGCGCCAGCGCAGCCGCCTGCCGATCATCATGCTGACCGCCAAGGGGGACAACGTGGATCGAGTGGTGGGACTGGAGATGGGGGCCGATGACTATGTGCCCAAACCCTGCTACCCCAGGGAGCTGGTGGCCCGGCTGCGGGCCGTTCTGCGGCGGGTCAACGAGGGGGGGAGCGCAACCCCCTCGCCGGATGCCCTCATCCTGGGGGATCTGACGGTCACCCCGGCCAACCGGGTCTGTCTCTGGCAGGGGGAGCCGCTGGAGCTGACCGCCACCGAGTTCAACATGCTGGTGTTGCTGGTGCGAGCACCGGAGCAGGTGGTCACCAAGGACACCCTCTCCCTGCAAGGGGTAGGGCGCCCGAGGGAGGCCTATGATCGCAGCGTCGATGTGCACATCTGCAACCTGAGGCAGAAACTGCAGCAAAAAGCGGGGGAGGCCGTCACCATAGAGACGGTGCGCAGCATAGGGTACAAGATACGGTGATCCTCAAGGGACGTTTGTTCTGGAAGATTCTGCTGGGGTTTTGGCTGGCCATCGTGCTGGTCAGCCAACTGCTCTGGCTCGGTTTTCGTGCCGAGCGTGACCCCCCGGAAGAGCACCTGGCCCAGCAGTTGGCGAGCCAGCATCTGGAGATGGCGGCAGCCGTGCTGGCAAAGGGGGGAATCGAGGCTGCGACGGCATTGAGCCAGGCCATGTCGCCGCCGTTGCTGCAGATAACACTCCTCGATGTCTCCGATGCGCCTCCCCGGCCAGCGCCCCGGGCATCCAGGTTGACAGCCTCCGGGGAACCTGGCCCGGGCAGCGTGCTGACACGCACCGTGATTGCCAGCGACGGGCAGACCTATCTGCTGCAGACCAGAGCGGACCCGCGCGTCCTCCCCGGCGGGCCGGCCCCCGGCCCCCTCTCCTGGCTCAACATTCCTCCGCCCATGCTCTGGATTGGCGGCCTGGGGGGACTCTTGTTCAGCATTCTGTTCGCCTGGCACCTGACCCGGCCCATGAACGCCCTGCGGCGCAGCTTCGATCGGGTAGCCAGGGGGGATCTGGGGGTCAGACTCTGGCCCGCTCTGCGCTGGCGCCGGGACGAGCTGACGGAGGTGGCGAAGGAGTTCGATCTCATGGTGGAGCGGTTGCAGCAGTTGGTCGAGGGGCGCGAGCAACTGCTTCACGACGTCTCCCACGAACTGCGATCCCCCCTGGCCCGCATCCAGATGGCCATCGGCCTGGCGGAGCAGCGCCCAGAGAAGGCGAGCGACGCCCTGGCGCGGATCCGGCTCGAGACGGAGCGGATGGACAGGATGATAGGGGAGCTGCTGACCCTCTCCCGTGCCGAGCAGGGCCACGGGCTTGAGCAGAGCCACTACGACCTGCTGGCGCTGGTGGAGACGGTTGTCCAGGATGCCAGGTTCGAAGCCCAGCAATCCGGAGTCGAGATAGGGCTCGAGGCGGCGCTGGGGGAGGGTTGTCTCCTGCTGGGGCATGCCGAGCTGGTGCGCCGCGCCGTGGAGAACGTGGTGCGCAACGCCCTGCGTTTCTCGCAGTCGGGCCAGATGGTGAATGTTCGCGTGCTGCGCCTGGGCCAGGAGGTGCAGCTCTCCATCGCCGATCGGGGGCCCGGGGTGGAGGAGGGGAAGCTGGCGGGGATCTTCGACCCCTTCGTACGCATCGGCTCACCCCGCATGGGCAAGGGCTACGGGCTCGGGCTCGCCATCGCCCGCAAGGCGGTGATTCTACAGGGCGGTACCATCCAGGCGCGCAATCGCGCACAGGGGGGGCTGAGAGTGACCATGACGCTGCCCCTGTATGACCCGTCCTGAGGTACGCGGCTCAGACCTGAGTGGGGTAAAACCCCGGTAATGAAAGAGGGGGCCAAGGCCCCCTGCTCGTATCTGTTCCACCGTGCGATTCAGCGCAGCGCCGCTGGCGGCGGCACCTCGGTGTAGCGCCCGTCTATTTCTCGCAGGTAGTAGTGACCCTCCCTGACGTAATAGCGGCGGCCATCCAGATCCAGGGGGATGAGCCCTGTCTCTGCCACCACCAGGACCTGAGGAGGTGGGGAGACCACCACATAGTGGTTCTCCTGCCGACGGTAGAAGATGCCGTCGAGCACATAGTAGGTGAGCCCGGCCAGCAGCAAGGTTTCCACCCCTCCCGGCAGCCGGTCGACGCGGTGGCCGAAGCCGGGACCAGCCCCATGGCCGTACTGCGGGGCAGGGCTCTCCCATCCGCCCGGTCTGCTCATGTTCCCCGGACCCGCCATGGCGGGCAGGGCGATGGCCATGGCAAGCAGCCAGAGTGAAGGGCGGTGCAGACTCATCTCACTGCCCCTTGAGCGGTGCACCGGCGGGCTGGGGTTTGAGTGGCTGGGGCGGCAGTTCGCGCACGCTGACCGTGACCTCATAGCGGGTATCCGGCTTGGCGGCATCAATGTTTTTGGACAGCGCCTGGACCAGGACCTGGGGATCCGCACCCTGCTTGCTGGCGTGATAGAGCACTGAGGGGGGCGGTGTCATGGGGCCTCCCTGGCGGGCGCCCATCGGGGGCGGCATCTCGCCGGCATGAAGGAGCGTGGTGCCCAGCAGAAGGGCAAGGGCGACAGGATAGCGTGACATGATGATGACTCCATTGATGGGAACGCCCCCATCAAACGCGACGCGTGCGCCCGGCTCAACCACCTTTACACCCTCTTTTCGCCCTCTTTACAGTTGTGACAACGGGCGCCGTGGCGCCCGTTGTGTGTCGTGAACCGCTCGCCGGATCAAAACTCGTTGGAGAGCGCCTTGTAACCCCTGACCAGGTCGATATTGGTGTGAGCCACATCCTCGGAGAACTCGGTGGCGTCCACGGTGACGCGCGGGATCTGCGCCAGATCGCTCTGCTGGTTGATGCGGGTGGTGGAGGGGACATAGAAGCCGGGGGGAATATCGCAGCCATCGACCACGGAGTTGTGGCGCACCACGGACCCTTCGCCGATGTGGCAGTTGAACAACACGCTGTTGAAGCCGATGAAGACCCGGTTACCCACTTCGCAGGGGCCGTGGACGATGCTGCGGTGGGCGATGGAGCTGAACTCGCCGATGGTGACGGCAGCGCCGGATTTGGAGTGGATGACGACGCCATCCTGAATGTTGGAGTTGGCGCCGATGACGATGGGTTCCATGTCACCACTCTCGTCCACTTCGTCTGCGCGGATCACGGCATAGGGGCCGACAAACACGTTCTCCTTGATGATCACCTTGCCACAGATGATGGCGGTCTTGTCGATATAGGCGGATTCGTCGATAACGGGCAGGTGACCTGAGGGATTCTTGCGGATCATGTTACGTCCTGTTGCTGATGAAATCGGGGAAACGTGGCGCGTCATGAAGGCCCGCCGGAGAGCCAGCTTACGCCTCTGATCCGGCAGGGGAAACCTTTTACTGGTCTGACCCACAGTGAGTAAGGCCATTTTGAGCGATTGTTCTTTGACTCCCTGTTATGGGAGCATGAGGGCGCAAAATGGGGCGCCACCGGGTGCAAAGAGATGAGGGGGAACGAGAGATGAAGCAGGTCATGGTATGGCTGGTGGGGTCGCTGTTGTGGATCTCCGCCGCCCAGGGCAAGGGCCATGCGGGGGAGTTTGACTATTACGCCATGGCACTCTCCTGGTCGCCCGAGCATTGCGCCATCAAGCCAGGGGATCGGGAGCAGTGCGCCCGCAAGCTGGGGTTCGTGCTGCATGGGCTCTGGCCCCAGTATCAGCGCGGCTACCCCGCCAGCTGCACCCGCGAGCGGTTGGATGCGGATATGGAGCAGCAGTTTGCCGGGCTCTACCCCAGCCGCTTCCTCTATCGCCATGAATGGGAGAAGCACGGCACCTGTTCCGGGCTGAGCCAGGAGGCATTTCACCAATTGGCCAGCGATCTGCGCCAGAAGGTGAAGATCCCGGCCGCCTATCAATCGCCGGAAGAGCCGCTGCGCAAAAACAGCTTCCAGCTCAAGGCCGATCTGTCGAGCGCCAACGAGTGGCTGGCCCCCGATAACATCACGGTGGCCTGCGCTGATGGGGGCCGCTTCCTGCGGGAGATCTACATCTGCATCAACAAGCAGGGGACGGATGCTGTTCCCTGCTCCGACGAGATGCAGAAGCGGGAGCGCCGCTCCTGTGGCCAGCCGGACTTCCTGCTGCGCAGCGTGCGTTGACACTTCACGTTCGGGCCCTTCGCGGGCCCGATGTGCCATGAACCTCAAGGAGCCTGATGGATGAAAGCGAAGACAGGATGTCTGGCCGGGAACTGGACAGGCGATATGGCCAGACGACGTGTCAGCACGTCAGGTGCGCTATGCCGACTCAACCCGCCTCTGGCGCACAGGCAGACTCACCATCAGAAACAGGAAACCATCATATGACGCTCTTTGCTGAACTGGGGATGCGCTATCCCGTCATTCAGGCCCCCATGGCGGGCGTGCAGGACAGCGCCCTGGCGATGGCGGCGACCAGTGCGGGGGCACTGGGCTCCCTGCCTGCCGCCATGCTGAGTGGTGCCGATCTGCGCAAGGAGCTGAGTCGCCTCGCCGCCAGCGGGCCGGGCCCATACAACATCAACTTCTTTTGCCATCGGCAGCAGGAGCCGGAACCAGCAGCGGAGCAGCGCTGGCGCCAGGTACTGTTACCCTATTACGCCGAGTTCGGGGTGGATGCCGCTGCGCCGTCGCGAGCCCCCTCTCGGGCCCCCTTCAATGACGAGCATGCGGCCCTGCTTGCAGAGTTCAGACCTGCCGTGGTCAGTTTCCACTTCGGCTTGCCCGAGCCCGAATTGCTTGCCCAGGTAAAAGCCACAGGCGCAAAAGTGTTTGCCAGCGCCACCACGGTGGCAGAAGCGCAGTGGCTTGCTGACCACGGAGCCGATGCCGTCATCGCCCAGGGGATGGAGGCGGGTGGCCATCGCGGTCACTTCCTGAGTGAGGATCTCAGCTTGCAGCAGGGCACCTTTACCCTTCTGCCACAGGTAGTGGCAGCAGTAGCGATCCCGGTTATCGCTGCAGGAGGCATAGTCGATGGAAAGGGCATCAGAGCCGCCCTTGCTCTGGGAGCGAGCGCAGTCCAGGTGGGAACGGCGTTCCTCTGCTGCCACGAGGCGACGACCTCACCCCTGCACCGTGCGGCGCTGCTGGGGAGGCATGGCCAACACACCGCACTGACCAATCTGTTCAGCGGCCGTCCGGCGCGGGGCATAGTCAACCGCTTGATGCGGGAACTCGGCCCCCTTTCGGTGCTGCCGCCAGACTTCCCGTATGCCAGCGGCGCATTGGCTCCGTTGCGTGCCGCAGCCGAAAAGGCGGGTGACAGCGGTTTCTCGCCACTCTGGGTCGGGCAGAATATATCGGGTTGCCGCTCCATGGCGGCAGCCGAGCTGATCGCTGCCTGGGTTGCTGAGGCAGGACTGGTTTGAGCGTCACTTTGCGATTCTCTTCCTTTATATATGGATTGATATGGTCAGCAACCCTTCGAACAGGAGACGGGCAGAGAGGAACGGGAGGTAATAGGGTGCAGAATGAGCCCTTTCTGGGCTTACCCTGTGGGTAAGTCTGTATAAAAACTGTGTTTTGATATGAATAACTAAGGATTGGCATTTTTTTGCAATTTTATTGCGATGAGAGCTTGCCAATGTGATCTATGTCTCTATAATGCGCCTCCATCGACAGGGCAAGCGGCAACGCAAAGCCTGAGTCGATAGCCTCGGAAAGCCTTTGAAAATAAGGCTTGACTCGAGAAGGCGGTTGAGTAGAATGCCACTCCCGCAGCAGCCAAAAGCTGCGTCGCTCTTTAACAATTTGA
>NZ_JBFOCW010000010.1:0-22728 GCF_040908005.1 Aeromonas sp. s1(2024)
AGTCATATGGCACGAGAGCATTTACTGGTAACCCATTGATATTAAATGACTAAAATTTTCATTTTTTGTTCTTGGGATACTTGTTCGCACTTTCCCTAGAGCGCCAGAAACCTGGTTCATCAGATTGGTTATGCTCGTGATGTGAATTCATTGACATCCCTCCAATTAATATTAGATGCTGTAGACAACTCATTTTCTCTCAGCACCACGTCCTGTACTCACTCACCCAATAAGTCACACTATCTGAGTGATGCGGTATTTTTTACTTAATATTAAGTATAGTTATACTGCCGAGCATTAATTGGTATTTAGATCTTTTTGTGTCAGCAGATCATCAAACTGTGATATTGGCAAAACTTTTTAACTAAAAACACAAAAAAATCAAATAAAAAAAGAGGGGAGCCCCCTCTTTTTTTGTTTGAAAAGTGGATTATTTCACTACCACTTCACCAAGCATTCCAGCCTCCATATGCCCAGGTACAAGACAAGCAAATGATACTGTACCTGCTTTATCAAATTTCCATAGCACTGCACTCTTCTGACTGGGTGCAAGAGAGATCATGTTTGGCATGCTATGTTTCATCTGCATACCTTGCATTTGTTGCATCATTCCCGCATGCTCTTTGAGCTCTGAGGTCGTTCCGAGAACGAACTCATGTGGTAGTTTTCCATTATTCTTTATAAAGAATCGGATTGTTTCACCTTGTTTGACTGATATCGTTTTCGGTGTAAACCGCATGGTGTCATCCATAGATACATCAATGGTTCTAGACACATCTTTGGCAACACCAGGGGAACCAGCCATACTCCCCATGTCATGCCCCATTGGAGCTGGATTCCCCTTCATTGAACTCATGTCATGGTTCATGCCATTCTTCATTGAGTTCATGTCATGACCTTGCTCAGAAGCCATCACACCGGTAGAAATTACTATCACAGCAGCAGTAATCATTTTGAATTTCATACATTACCTTCCTTATGTAATCAGAACCAGAATCTGGCACCTGCAATAAATCTCGTATCAGATGTACTCTCCCCATGATCTTTTGCTAGATCGTATGTATTGCCAGCGAGAGTTTTCCATTCAACGCCTATGTAAGGAGCAAACTGCCTACTTATTTCATAACGTAACCGCAAGCCAGTGCTGATGTCAGAGATACCTCGCCCAACAGACATATCATCATTATCTTTACTGTAAATATTCATTGCAGCTTGGGGCTGTAGTATCAATTTCTGAGTAAGTAAGAGGTCATATTCCGCCTCTAGGCTTAAAAGCATTAGACCATGCTGATCTATAAATAAAGATGAGTCAACCTCAAACCAATATGGCGCTAGTCCTTGTAGGCCAAGGGCAAGCCATCCTTTATCGCTTCTAGATTGATATGTATCATATCTTGCTCCAAAAAGGATGTCCCAGTATGCAGATGTAGCATACCCATAAAGAACTTGGTTTTCTGTATCCTGTAATGAATTTTTATATTCACCTTCAGATTTAAACCATATTTTTTGATAGTCTTTCCCTACCCAAGCAAGGGCTTTGTAGGAAGCATAATTTTCCTCTCGTCCATTTGAATATTCAAGCCTGTCAATTAACAGAGAAGAAAAGGTATGTTCATCTGCTAAGGAAAGCTGCTCTCTGCCTTCAAAAAGGCTTGGGCCTGAACTAAGTGTGAGTCCATCAGAATATTCATCAGGGCTTCTTTGTTCGCTATCCTCAGATGCGGTTAAATCAGGGTGATAGCCGCTAACAGCATCTTTTGACTCCTCAGAAAAAGAAAGAGAAGCAAATAACCCAAGGCTGATCAACCATATTCCATTTTTTACTATACTTTGAATTAGCATTATTTATTTCCTCAAGAAACCACTACTTCACGGAACATTCCAGCATCCATATGGAACATAATATGACAGTGCCAAGCCCAACGGCCAATGGCATCAGCGGTCACAAGAAAACTAATTCGTTGTGCTGGCTGCACAGGTATTGTGTGCTTTCTTGCCAAAAAGGAGCCATCTTCATTCTCAAGTTCACTCCACATACCATGTAAATGCATGGGATGGGTCATCATGGTGTCATTGTGGAGAGTAATTCTAACTCTTTCTCCATAATTAAAATGAATTGGTGTTGATTTACCGAACTCAACGCCATCAAACGACCATGTATAGCGTTCCATATTTCCAGTCAAATGAAGTTCAATTTCGCGTTCTGCTGGTCTTGGATCTATGGGCCCACCTTTAGTTTTCAGGTCTGCTAACGTAAGCACTCTTCTCCCATTATTACGTAGCCCTACACCAGGGTCATTCAGATTGCGTCTTGGTGTATCTACCCTCGCATCAACACTGGGCCCAAACTCTGTACTGGCATGCCTAACCTTGCTTGGCGGTGTAGCATTACTCATACCAGCCATAGAACCATGATCCATACCAGCCATGGAGCTATGATCCATCGTTGGCATTGCCCCCGATGCCATGCCAGGCATTGAGCCATGATCCATACCTGCCATAGAGCTATGATCCATCGCTGGCATTGCCCCCGATGCCATGCCAGGCATTGAGCCATGATCCATACCTGCCATAGAGCTATGATCCATCGCTGGCATTGCACCTGATGCCATACCAGGCATTGAGCCATGATCCATACCTGCCATGGAGCCGTGATCCATTCCGTCCATGGAGCCCATCATATCTTCCATTGAAAGAGGCTCAGGTTTGTCTACAGTAGGAATCGGAGCTGAAAGGCCAATCGCCGTCGACAACGTACCTCGGGCAAAACCAGTACGATCCATCGACTGTGCGAAAATCGTATGGGCGTTATCGATGGGTTGAACAATGACATCGTAAGTTTCACCAGGGCCGAAACGAAACTCATCTACGTCTATAGGTTCAATATCAACACCATCGGTTTGTACAACCGTCATTTTTATGCCTGGAATTCTGACATCGTAAAAAGACCCTCCAGCACCATTTATAAATCTAAGTCTGATTTTCTCACCTTTATTGAAGACACCAGTCCAATTTCCATTAGGGGTTGTTCCGTTCATTAAATAGGTTAAAGTTGCAGAGGATAAGTCAGCCAAATCTGTAGAATTCATTCTCATTTCATTCCACATCTGGCGTTTGGTGAAGGCAACCTTTAATCCACTGTTGCTGACATCGTTAATGAAGTCGATAGCTGTAGGCTGATTAAAATTATAGTAATCACTTTGCGATTTCAATTTTGATAAAATTCGCATCGGGTGCTCATCTGTCCAGTCTGACAAGAGAACAACATAATCTCTATCGGCTGATATAATCTCGCCTTCTTTTGGCTCTATAATTAAAGCGCCATACATTCCCGTCTGTTCTTGAGAACCAGAGTGAGAGTGATACCAATATGTACCGGACTGTTCCAACGTGAATTTATATGTGAATGTCTCTCCTGGTTTAATACCATTGAAACTAATACCAGGTACGCCATCCATTTCAAATGGGAGTATTATACCATGCCAATGAATAGAGGTAGGCTCACTGAGCTTATTGGTAACACGAAGAGTAACCTCATCGCCTTCCTTTAAGCGTAATGTCGGTGCGGGTATGGAGCGATTGACAACCGTGGCAATTCTTGTACTTCCAGTAAAGTTGACAACAACTTCTTCAACTACCAGATCGATTACTGTTCCACTTAAAACTGAGCTGTAAACCTTTTGCGGCAGTTCTTCTTTAGCGTTAATTGACATAGGAATCGATGCCACAACTCCGCCAGCAGCAATCCCTTTAACAAACTTTCTTCTTGAGATAGAAGGATTAAATCCATTTTTACTATGAACATCATTCATAAGCGCCTCCATTTCATCACAGCTGTGATGTGTGATGATGCTCATTATAGAAATCAATGTACAATTACAATACTGTCATTTTTCTCAATGCGTAGAAAAAAATGCGCCAAACTTACGTTAAGCGCATGATTTTATTTGCTTTATCTGTTTCGCCCACTACCCATTCCATGCTGAAGTGCAATCACATGGACATCACCGTTGTAGCTGACTTTGACTGTGTTGATACTTTTGCCCATGGGGAGTTGCAGTTGCTTTGTCTTCCCAGGAGTAGCCATTACAGTACCCAGTTTAGTGTCATCCAGGGTAGATACACTCACAGTGTCGGTACTAAGTGCGTTGGCACTCCAATCCATATATATAATGTTGTGCCCAGCACGAACGTTATAAGGCACCGGAGCCTGAGCAAAAGCGGAGAAGCTTCCGACGACCAGCGTACATGCCATTAATGCACCAATTTTAATATTCATAAACCACCTCATTTAATTATGACTCAAGTTACGTGACTAACTATAAACTCTGAGTCATTACATGAAGCTGTCACAAAAATTACAAATTAGTAATAAACCTATTGAAGAGCGCTTGGGGAAAGCTGGATGACTGGATCAGGACATACCCTATTTTTGGCCTGCTCAGATAGAGATTCGGTTCATGCAGCATGAATCGCCCGGCTTCTCTAGGGAAGGTGCTGTCAGTTGGTTTTACGTACCCAAAGCACAACTTAGATGTAGCTCAGTGTGATCGCCCTCTCATCTAGTTTTCTCTGCTCACAGGTTTGTGACCAAACCACTCATGTAATCTGTTACGATATCACTCATTTGGCACCACAACTTGTGGGCTATGAAATAAGTCGCAAGACGCATTAATTAGAGAGTTGTTAATGAATGATTCCATAGCCAAGCTATCATTTAATTTCATTGGAAAAATCCTCGGCTCAGATACTATTATTGTGCAGGGAGATAATTTAGTATCCTCAAAAAAAGATAATATATTAGAAAATGACTCTGCATCCGATTTCAGGAGTTTTGCAACTTTTGAACGAAAATTTCTAGGCGGGATACTTACCTACAAGATTGGAAGTAAGACTAAAAAACATAAATTTATTAGATGTGCTGATTCAGATAGCTTCGTTGAGTCGCTAAATATTTTAATAGCAAAACATATTACAACAACAATAGAGCAGAAAGTTACCGAGTTTAATCGTCTTGCTTTTGACGAGTACCCAAGGGACTCTTGGGTAAGCCACCTTACCCAGATATGTGCATCATTGAGCTTCGACTATCAGGCTCAGAACGAGCAATGGGAAAGGTATTTAAAACCTGATCTGATAACGAAGGTTAAAAATGTTATTTCATATCACCCTATTAACATTGAATCTCTACGAGATCGACACGAAAAACTACAACTTATAAAAAGAAAAGGATTCTTTGATGTTGTCGAATCAAATCCATTAACTAATGAGCAGCGTTTGGGCGTATTACGCTCCAATGATAGGAATATGGTGCTTGCCGCTGCTGGCACGGGGAAAACATCAGTCATGGTTGCTAAAACTCTTGATCTAATCGACCGAGAATTAGCAAAGCCATCGGAAATATTGGTTCTTGCGTATAATAATACCGCCGCTAAAGAACTACGTGAACGCCTTGCAGATAAAGCTAAGACGTCTAATATCGAGCTAGAATCAGCTCCACACATAGCTACTTTCCATGCATTAGGCAGAATGATTCTACGTAATTCAAATGTTGATACCAACATATCTGTTTTTACTGATGATGACGTAAAGCTAAAAGTATGGGTCACCTCATGGCTTGAAGAATATTTGTCATCGGATATCGATAGAATTTATGACTTTATAAATTTGTTCCCAGAACCCGTTAACCCTTTTGATTTTGAGTCAAAATCAAAATATGAAGCGTATATCAGGGACAACGAATTCAGAACCCTCAACGGTGATCTCGTTAAGGGTTACCAGGAACTCCTTATAGCAAATTTTCTTTATGAGAACGGTGTTGAATATAAGTATGAGCCTCCATATGTCACCAAACGTCGCATCGATATTGGTTTTGACTATCGCCCAGACTTTAAAATAATAGAGCCTGAACTTTATATTGAACATTTTGGTATAGATCGTAATGGAAAAACCAGACCTGATATAGATAGTGTTTCTTATAATCAGTCCATCAATAATAAAAGAATGCTGCATAATGAATGTGAAACTGTTTTAATTGAGACATTCCATTATGAATGGATAGAGGGTGTCTTACTGGAAAGCCTCAAGGAAAAGCTGTTAGATAATAGTGTTATTCTTAATCCATTATCTCCTGATGAACTGTTCAGCAAGCTGCGTGATATGGGTCATATCACAGGCTGGGGTGAGCTTTTGAAAAAAGCCCTTCAATCCATTCGAGTTGAACGCCTCACGAAAGAGTCCATACAGATTAGGTTCGATGCTACTGGGGTGCATCACTCCAAGAAGCTCTCAGAAATCTTGGATTTGCTTCATCATGCATATATCAGTGAGCTCAGAGAACAAAATGCAATTGACTTTGATTACATGATAATCAGAGCGATTCAAGAGGTAAATGCTGGAAAATATATTCCTGAATGGCGATACATACTGGTTGATGAGTTCCAGGATATATCAACAGCTCGAATGGAGTTCATTCAGACCATCATTAAAAATGGACCACAGCCATCACTAACTGTCGTTGGTGATGATTGGCAGTCAATTTATCGATTTAATGGTGGAAAGTTAGAGCTAACAACTCGCTTTGGTGAAATCGTTGGTAGCTACACGCTTACGAAACTACAAAAGACTTTCCGCTATAACAATAGCATTGCCGATACTGCTGGTCAGTTCATTATGGAAAATCCTGAACAGTATAAAAAGTATATAGAAACGCATACTGTGGTTGATGATTCACAGATTTATCTGCTTGATGACAAATCCCCAGAAAAAGGAGGTTTGAATAAAAGAGTCGCTGAGGTTGTTCAAAAGATTAGAGAGAATGATGCGACTGGAAGCATCGCCGTTATTGCTCGTTATAACTATCTTTTAAATGAGGCTAAGAGCGCATTAAAACAGACTAATAGTTTACGCAATGTTAACTTCTGGAGCTTCCATAAATCTAAGGGGTTAGAGGCAGACTATGGAATTTTGATTGGTTTCTTTCAAGGAAAGATGGGATTCCCTAATGAAAATAAAGACAACCTTATAGTTGAAGCCCTGCTGCCATCTCTAGACCCATATCCTCATTCTGAGGAAAGGCGTCTCCTGTATGTAGGCATTACCCGAGCAAGGAAGAAAGTCTACATTATTGCCAATCCTACAGCACCATCCGATTTTGTGACGGAGTTACTCTCACCAAAATACAAGATAAATGTAGTTTCAAAAGCATTCAGTGAGGAATCCAAAAAAAAATTCAAGTGCCCATACTGTACAGATGGCTATCTAAGATTGGTCAAGGGGCCGTATAGTGAATTCTATGCTTGTAGCACAGGTTTTGGCTGTCCTGTAGGAAAGGCTAGAGTGTGTGAGAAATGCCACTCACCCTCAATTGACACAAGGAATGAGAGTGTTTGCAATAATTCTCTTTGTGGTTGCAAGATTAAAATATGCCCTGAGTGCGGACGACCAATGAAAATCCGTAATGGTCAGTATGGTGACTTTTGGGGATGTACTGGTTATGGGATTAAGGATGACCAGTGCAAGGTTACCATCAAGGTCAAGGCAGGCTTATGATAGCTAATTACGTGAGTTAAGGTAGGGGGACATATGGATACGTATTCCGAAATCATAAATGAATTTAATAGTACGTTTTCTACTAATGCTAGCCTGTGTGAAGATTTAAAGGTTGGGTGGGATCTGGGAGATTGTAGATCTTTTGCTTTATACCAGTTAGTAGAAGACCAACGCAGCGCCCCCTTTGGTACGGTTCTATACCACCATATCGGCAGCTACAACATTGGTGAGGTATATGAGGCAGAGGGGACATCAGGCTTCAGGCTCAGCTCACGACTCGTTAGTATTGAAAAATTTTTCCCTTTGTCTTCAAACGAGGCGACTCGTAGATTAGATATTGGCTATCGATCACATTGGCTTGGCGGTAGTTGTGCATTTTCCTCTTTACCATTTAAGCGGTGGTGGGTCGATTCATTTAAAACCTTGTGTACAAATGTTCCTGCCCAGGCTGAGCTGGTTAACTCATTCTTGACGCGAGAGATAGAGGTTCTTGCGGACAAAGCTAGAAAAAATAACGATAAAAGTGGCTCAGTTTACAAGTGCTTCGTAGAACGGTTGGAGTACCTATCACTTTGTGTAAATCAAGAGTTTCTTGATTCAACAAACTACATTCTTCATCCTGAACTGTTTTTTAATGTAGTTTCAAATAATTTGGTTAGTTTGAATGAACAAGAGAAAAGGGAGTTAATGAACAAGGCAAGGAGAGATAGCCACTTTGATGACCAGCTTAAGAAGTGGTGGTAATCAGCGATGGCAGTCAGCAGTTCTACGCAATCATCAGACCTATGTAAGCAATGGCTGTCTCGACAGGTTGCTTGGTTGCACAGGGGATATCGATTACTTCCTAACCAGGCGAGCTCATTGAACTTTAGAGGATGTGTAGAAGCGGACTGACCATTATGCTGGATGATGGAAGGGCCGTACCCTACAGCACGTTGAATAGGCTCTGAAATTGATACAAATGGCAGTGTGCAAGAAAGTAGCGTAAATTAAGATATTTGTGTCCAGTTATAACTGGAACTGTAAAAATAATGAAGATGATCTAATCAATTACCCTCTGGAGGTTTAGGCACTTTATCAAGTTGCAATTCATCATCGGTTTCATATTTTTGTAAAAGAGACCGCAGAAGACGGTTCTCCATCTTCAGTACGGCAATATCGTCTTCTAACTTATTTATTTTAGATTTTGCTCGTCTTACATAGCCGACTTTACTAGGTAGGTTATCTTTTACATTTTTAGCTTCTGCTTCATTCCGTGTGTGGTAGGCAGATACCCAACGATACTCGGCGTTCCTCAATTCAGCAGATGCTTCATTAACATTAAGAGTTGATGTGCTGACACCAAGGAGTCGTGCTAATTCTTTACGCTTTACACCTTTGAATGCTTTAGGGCCAGCTGTCTGTATCCAGTTATAAAAATCAAGCTTAGTGTCACGTTCTGCAATCCATACACGAATGCTATTTGCTATGTCTTTTGCTCGTGAAATGTTTGATTTAGCCATTCTCATCGCCCCCGAGAATTGATCGTCTCTTGGCTAACAGGTAAAGCTCTATTCAGTTCAGCTTCGCTCATTCCACGATCCGTTGCATTTTTCTGCCATAAGACAAAGCGATGTAACAAAGCGTTATTTTCACGCTCTAGTCGACGTATTTTACTTTCCAATTCTTCGATACGTTTTGCTGCATGACTTAGTGAGCTAGGCTTTTTAGCCGATGCAGAAATGCCAGTTTTCAGTTCAAGTTTTCGTTCTTGTATTCGGTTAGTTATTCGTGGGAAATTTCGAATTGCTCTATCTGATGGTGCATCACCATATTTTGATTTTAGCCTATTAAGTAGCTTAGGTGTTGAGAGAGTTCCTTGTTCTATACTCCAAGTGTCAATCAAATGGAGTAAGTAATCTATGTGTTCTTCTTTCAACCTCATTCTTCATCCTCACTATAATCTGATAGAAATTCATTGAACTTTATTTCAGCTAGGATATTTTTTTTGCTTTCTATGGCCTCAAGCTTTGGTAGTATTCTTGATAAACCAAGGTGCCTAATTGCTTCTGTATGTTTTATTGTTGTTAACTTATTACCGTTCTCAATTTGTCTTGCTAGTTCTTGTGCTTGATATATCAACCCTGATTTTGGGGCTTGCTCGTAAGCCAGCATAACAAGTGCACCATCTTCGAGCGGTGAATCATCCCCTAATATTTTTACCAATCCATCAATGATCTCATGACGAATCTGCAAGCGTTTCAGTCCGAATGAGTCGCATTCAGATGCAGCTAAGGCTATTTTATCGCTGACATCGTTGAGTTCCTCTATCAGTCTTTTAAGTGTTCTCTTATCACCCTTACAGTGAAGGTTTTCAGGGCACTCAATGCAGTTACATGTTCTAATACAGGGTGATTCACAGTAATTGTGTGTACACATACCTAGCGGTGTTTTGAATGTGAATCCACCAGTACCCTGAGCTACTAATTCAAATTTGAGACCAAGGTTTTTCCGTGTCATAGGTATCTGGTGGTTAATTCGATCAAGACGCTGTTGTGGTGTTAGCTCCATTGCTTCAAAGTTGCCACCTGTGGATACCATTATTCTTTTTTGTTCAGCTGTTCGATGGTCATACACAGACCCCATTTCTTGACGATGGCTCCACCAGTTTAATTGAAACTCACCCATCCCACCTAATCTTGCCGCAGTGTTGACCATATGTCGGTAAGCATGTGTATTATAGTCATCTGGATTTAAGTTTAGATGCTCATAACCTATTCTTTCAAAAAAGCTACGTAGATATATATTTGCTCCTGAAGACGCACTTTTTACTTCTTTGGAACGCAACCAATCTCTAAAGTGGGATTTGTTAATTTTTATTGCACAATTTTCTACGGTATCTCTACTCTGATGGGTTTGATGCTTGAGCATTACCATTAATGCGTCAGAGTAACGAACTTTATTTTGTTTTGAGTAAATTGGAAAGTCTGCTGGAATCCACCCACTTCTTAGTGCATGTTGGTATGCTAATGGATTATATTCTGGACACTGTTCATCCCAAGACTTAAATACTTGTCGGGCTGGTTCTGTTACATGCTTAATACGTTCAATAGCCTCAATGATGGCATGTTCAAACTCGCCATTTACTGTCGATGGGACTAATTTCCAGTGATCCATATCAGTTTTTTTTGCATACCACGTAATACCATAAACTACGGTGTCATCTACTTTTGCTGTCACAAGACAATTAACTGAAAGTTGTTCGAATAGATCTTGAGAACGAGCAGGAACCATCATTAAGATCGTTAGAGAAGATGATACTATGACGTTTTTGAAATCACTGTCCAATTCAGAGGGATTTTCACCATGTGATAACCAAGGTTGATTACGAAAGTAATCTGCTACTGCCATTACTGCTTCGTAATCGGGAAGCTTATAGCTGTTTTCATCTATTAGTTTTTCCTTGTAGCTATCACTCGACATCTTGTTGCGTACTTTTACTCTTGGATTTATCCATTGTAGAACACTCTGGGATTTAATAATGCCTAGTGATCCAAAGCACTCTACAATAGGTTTTAGATTTTCAAAAAGAGAACTCATGTTCTTCTGTAACGTATTGTTGAGATCAATTAATGATATGCTTGTGACATCAGCTTCGTTATTTAATGAGCGCTCTCTGAGAACATGTTCAAGTGCAAGGTAATCTGAAAGTATAGAATTAACCGCAGCTCTTGAAATACCACCTTTCATGATATACATATGTAATATAAGAGACTGAATTAGCTCTCGTGATTCTTTGGAGATAAGATACACATCGTCAGGATTTAGGCTTTTGATAACATCTTTAAATTCATGCTTTATGAATCGACCCGCACCGTGCCACCTACTTTCGTTCCATGCCCATGATTTAGCGGCATCAAATGGGCAAGTTATTGGTTCAGACATCATCCTACGATAGTGTGAGATGAGTCTCTCTATTGCTTGTCGTCCTTCAAGTTGTTCCCTGTTAACATAGGCTATAATATTCATTCTATTTTTCCTCTTCATACTGTATTCCCTTAACTTCAGGGAGTTCACTTAGCATTTTAAGGCGTACTTGATCTGCCATGAATTTGCGCTCTAAAACAGCTATCTGAATAGTTCGCCAATTTTCAACTCCCCGAAAGTCACCAAATTCGCATGCCTCTTTAATTCTATCCTCCACATAATTGAGTACTGCTTTGTGATTTCCAAATGGACTTGGTATAAACAATTCGCATTCATAACAGGCTATAGGGTAATCCTCGGTACAAAAGACTTCTTTACCACATAGACCAACATCATGGGACTTATGCTTTGTGTAGAGTTTTATTACCTTTTCAGTGTCAACAGAGATCACTTGGTTTTTATCGAATCGTTTAGCTAAAGCCGAAAGAGTTGTCTCTAGATGTTCGCCAATTTTGATAGCCAAAACGGGTAGCGCATTAACGTAAGCCATGGCAGCCTTGTAGCTAGCATGGTCTAGAGAGTTTGCTACCTCTGCAATAGATGCTCCAGACATTGCTTGCTTAGTTGCGTAAGTGTGTCGTAATCGTCTTGCAGTGAGATGAAGTATCTTACCTGTACGTTCAGATGTAATGGAGAATATGCAACTATCTTCAAGTGCTGCGTTTAGCAATTGTCTGACGTAGGTGGTAGAGTGTAGGATTTTGCTGTTAAGCGACATGTCACAGCCTAGTTTTTCGAGCTCAGTACTGACAAGCTTGGTAGGCCTATCAATGCAGAAGAGAGGCACAAGTCTTTTTTGTTCAGAGGTGATTTTTCCTAATATTTTTTCAGCGGACATTATAGAAATGTTTGCAACAGTAGCGATATCTTTGTCAAAATCTAGCTCCCAAGATAAAGGGACTTCATTGAATTCAGCGCGAAATGTCTGATATTTTTGTTTCGCAACAGGGCAGTTATATAGCATGACTTTCCTAGTTGTACCATCTAAGTTTATAGTGCCAGGCTGAAAGTCACAGATCTTTGAACTTGCTAATTGCTCTGCTCGCTTGCCTGTAATAAAAACAAGTTTTAATATTAAATACGTTTTTGCGCATATATTCCCAGTATAATGGGCTCGTACAAGTTGGTAGATAAACTGCTTGCGTTCGTACTCTGTTAACGCGCGTGTATCCTCATTCTTTTCATGTTGAAATCTATTTCCTCTATCGCCTATAACTAACTGTGACAAATAATCACCCAATCCTGATTCAAATGCCCATCCATAACCCTCTAATAAACAGCATTCAAGGATGACCTTTACGTCTGATTTAATCGATTTTGGTTCGCTTGACGAGTAAAATCTTAGAAGTGTATCGATGGAAATACCTTTATTAATGTCAGTGAAATTTATTAAGAATTGTTTAAAGCGAGAGGATGATGCTCTTAGTGTTGCTATGGATAATAAATTTGCTCGTTTGGCAAAAGCTCGTCTAAGAGCTTCTTCTTGTTTTTGTGGTAGTAATCCAGATAGCCATCCAACATTAAATGATGATTTTGCATCTAACTGCCAGTGAGACGAGTAAATATCAAACTCAAATCCATCCTTGGACGTATAGGTTTCTCGATCTCTTGAGGGTGGTGTGGCACTATGCTTCCGATTTCTATTCACCATGTTATCCCTCATTCAGCAAGGAAATAATATTTGACACTTCTTGCTCATACTCATCCTGCTGTTTTATCTGGCGTTCGAAAAGCTCTTCTTTGATAAACTTACGTGCATAGAGGCGTACAGTTGGTGACTTTTCACTTGCCCATCCAAATTGGAGCAAGAGAAGCTCTACAAAATCTTTCCACTCCTTTCCTTTCTTTTTCATGCGAACACAATACTTCCAGGTTGCAGTATGCCTAAGTACGTGGGGTGTTAAATCAATCGAGGTGACGTTACGTATAGCCTCTGTAACACTATTAATACTGTGTAATGGTTTACCTTGATTACTGTTACTGTGGCTGACAAAAATGTATTCTGTTTTTTGTCCATTTGGTGTTTTTGCCTTTATCTCTGTGATGTAGTAGTCCAGAGCTTTAAATGCCGTATCACTGATGGCAACTTCACGTTGAACAGTCTTGGGAAGTCTTTGTTTCTTGCGAGGATCGTTGAGTGAGCCAGATCGTTGAACTATACGCAAGCCATGTTGTTTGCTCTTGCTACGAATTACATCAGTAATCTTTAAATTCAGTAGCTCGCCACTTCTCATGCCGGAATCAAGTAAAACTAAAATAATCGTGAAATTACGAATTCGTGTTGCCTCACCATCCCATGGGTTTTCAGGTGAAAGTGGGTTTGCAACGTTTAGAATTCGCTGAATCTCGGCATTTCCAAGAGACTTTGATGCACCGAAATTATCCTTAGGTACTACTACTTTTTGGTCCCCTAAGTATGTTTTAAATTCATAACCAACGGTGCGAATCTGTTCTCTTGTTATGCTTTTACTATGGTAATCAGAAAGAATGTTTGATAACCACTCAACGTACTTCCCAATGTACTTGATTTTATCGTTGAAATTGGCGGGGGTGACCTGCCGTGGTATAGCATCAAACTTTTTCCAGATGTTTCGCGCCTGGCTCGTTTTCACATGTATTTCGCTTGTACTTGTATAGAAGCTGGAAATGAGTTTTGGTAGTTCGTCTGCACGTAACTTCAAAATTGAGGTAAGTGAGTCAGTATCATTAATGTTGAAGGCTTTACCACTGGCTATTTTGTCTATGAGATTGATACCTCTAAGCTCAGCCCACATGAAGAGTGATTGAAGTGCTTGTAGATGCTTTTCAATCGTACCTAGACGAAGGTGGCGTGCGCGGAGAGAGTTTGTGACATATAGCGTAGACCAGTAGTCGGGCACTCCTGACTCACTATCAAGCAGAAGCATATTTCTCTGGCCAGATGGTTCTATGTATAGTCTCGTTACTAGCACATATCTTCCTCAAAGCTCTCAGCTTAAAGAAATGCTAGTAGCTGACCAAAAAAAAAGCAAGCCAACTTTCCTATAAGGAAGTGCTTGCTTTCCATACATACAAAGACTTGTGAGGCATTTTGGGCGAATAAACTTCCTAAAATGTCTCAGTGTCGGAATGGTGGAGCTGGGGGGATTTGAACCCCCGTCCAAAATTACTACATCCTCGGTACTACATGCTTAGTCACTCTTTACATTCGCCAACACGCTGCGGAGAGACACGCCACGCATTGACTAGCTCGATTGGTTTTAATGCTTCCGCCCCGAGCAGGACTTCCACACGATCCTGTGAAGGATGACCTTCCATTTCCCTAGGACACAGGCAAGCTAGGGGAGAAGGGCTCAGCGCAGGTTATTAAGCTGCGAGTGCGTAGTTTTCGTCGTTTGCGACTATTTTTTTGCGGTTTATTAACGAGGCCTACCGCACCTCGGCATGCACCTTGGGTTTCGTGAATCTTGTCGAATCCAGAATCAGCCCCAAGTTGTCAAAAGGGATTGTACGCAAAAATCCTGTCATGGCAAGGCGTTGATGGCAATCGACCGGCCTTGGCCGGTCGATTGCTGGTTTATTGGTCGCCGCATGGGGGCCGGCGGCGCACAATCAACCGCGGTGCTTGTTCTTCATGATGCGGGCTTTTTCCCGATCCCATTCACGGGCCTTGGTGTCTTCCCGCTTGTCGTGTTCTTTCTTGCCCTTCACCAGGCCGATCTCGACCTTGACCCAGCACGCTTTCCAGTAGAGGGCCAGCGGCACTATGGTGTAGCCCTGACGAGCGGTCAGGCTCTCGAGCTTGTCGAGTTCACGGCGACTGAGCAGCAATTTGCGGGTGCGGGTCGGATCGCATACCACGTGGCTGGAGGCGGCGTTCAGCGGCAGGAAGCTGGAGCCGAACAGGAAGGCTTCCCCCTGCATGAAGATGACATAGGCTTCGCTGATGTTGGCCTTGCCCGCCCGCAGGGACTTCACTTCCCACCCTTGCAGGGACAGGCCGGCTTCCACGCGCTCTTCGATGAAGTACTCGTGACGGGCGGTTCTGTTGAGTGCAATGGTGCTGGACCCGGCTTTGTTTTTACTGTTCTTTTTGCTCATGACGGGGGCCTTAGGCAATGTTTAGGAAGGCGCATTATACGTGGGTGGCGGCGGCTGTAAAACGCACAGCGCTCCGAGTGGCGGCTTTGTGAGCAGTTCGATGACGATTTTGAGGGAAGGGCGGGGCGAGAGCAGGTCACACTGGCCGGAAAGTGTGCGATTGCCCTGCTTGGTGGCCCGCGAACAGTTTCGGCGGTGATTTTGGCTGACAAGGTGATAAAATCGGGCCGATTGGATGAGGAAAACCCATGCCCCGTATTACTCGCAGTGCCCTGGTGATGTTCAGCGCGGAACAGATGTTCCGGCTGGTCAATGATGTTGATGCCTATCCTGAGTTCCTGCCCGGCTGTGTCGGCAGCCGTGTTCACGAGTCAGGTGAAGACTACATGATGGCCTCGGTCGATGTGGCCAAGGCGGGTATCGCCAAGACCTTTACCACGCGCAACCAGCTCGATGCCAATCGCACCATCAAGATGGAGTTGGTGGAGGGGCCTTTCAGCAAGCTGGCGGGATGGTGGACCTTCACGCCCCTGGACGTGGATGCCTGCAAGGTGGAGTTCGATCTCGACTTCGAGTTCACCTCCAAACTCATTGAGCTGGCCTTTGGCCAGATCTTCCGCGAGCTGGTGAGCTCCATGGTGCTTGCCTTCTCCAATCGTGCCAAGGTGGTTTACGGTGTCTGAGCTCCTCAATATCGAAGTGGCCTATGCCCTGCCCGAGCGGCAGACGGTGCTGTGCATCCGGGTCGCGCCCGAGACCAGCGTGCTGGCGGCCATCGAACAGTCCGGCATCCTGCAAAAGCACCCGGAGATCGACCTGTCGGTCAACAAGTTCGGTATCTACAGCCGTCCGGTGAAGGGCACAGAGTCGGTGCAGGAGGGGGATCGCATCGAGATCTACCGCCCTCTCATCGCCGATCCCAAGGAGATGCGCAAGAAGCGTGCGGAAAAAGCCAAGGAAGAGGGGCGTGCCGATGTGGTCACCGGCGGGCGGCCCGATGTGCACCGCAAGCGAGACGATGCCGGCACCTGACGGGTGATGGGTTGTGACAAGGGGCGCCGTGGCGCCCCTTTGTGATCGTCTCGCCCGGCACGGGGCATCACAGGGTGAGCAGGCGCTCGTTTTCCACCGTCTCTATCCCGCTCTCCTGGATGGCAAGGCGCGCCATGGCGTGCGCCACCTGACTGGCCTCGATGGCACGCCAGCGGCGCAGCGACCCGCGCAGCAGGGGCTTGACCAGCGGATAGATGGCCTGGATGATCTGCTCCGAACGGCGCGCAGGTTCTCGATGGCCGAGCAGCATGGCCGGGCGCAGGATGACGAGCCGCTGCCACTCCTGGGCCAGCAGGGCCTGCTCCATCTCGCCCTTGGTGCGGGGATAGAGGGCAGGGGAACCCGGGTTGGCGCCCAGACTGGAGACCACCAGCAGGCGGCGGCAGCCGTGGAGACGGGCGAGCGCAGCAAAGGCCAGCACATAGTCGAGATCGACCCGGCGAAATGCCTCGGCCGAGCCGGCATCCTTGCGGGTGGTGCCAAGGCAGCAGAAGGCAATGTCCACAGGGGAGGGCAGCGTCAATCTGTCCAGCGCGTCGAACGAGGTGGGCAGCCAGGTGCGTCCCGGAGCGGGATCGCCCGGTTTGCGGCAGAGCAGGAGGAGGTCGTGTTCCGTCCCCAGCTCGCGCAGCAAGGCTTTGCCAATCAGACCGGTGGCGCCGGCAATCAGGAATCGACTCATGATGATCTCCTCGGGGCAATGAGGCATCCAGAGTGTGGCCCGGCGACATCACCGGGGCCAGAGAGAACAAAACCGGCAGAAGCCGGTTTTGTAATGTCATCTAGAGCGGTGTGGTGAAGGCGGCAGGGAGAGGGAAATCACCGGTCACGGTGGCCAGTCTGTCACCCACGAAGTTGAGGGTCAGCTCCTTGCGCTCCTTGTCGCCCCGACCGGGCTGGAACTCATAGAGGTAGTACCAGGTGTTGGGGTCAAAGCTGTCGCGCAACATGGGAGAACCCAGCACGAACTCGACCTGTTCGCGGGTCATGCCCTGGCGCAGCTTGTCGACCTGCTTTTGTTCCACATAGTTGCCCTGGGGAATATCGATGCGATAGACCAGGCTGCAACCGGACAGGGTGAGGGCGGTCAGGGCCGCGGCAATCAGGTGTTTCATCCGCATATCGGGTTCAGATCATCCATACAGTCTTTTTAGCTCGGCAAATCATACCCACTCCCCGTGCG
The DNA here is from genome assembly GCF_040908005.1 of Aeromonas sp. s1(2024). Classification (NCBI taxonomy): domain Bacteria; kingdom Pseudomonadati; phylum Pseudomonadota; class Gammaproteobacteria; order Aeromonadales; family Aeromonadaceae; genus Aeromonas; species Aeromonas sp. s1(2024). The sequence goes on from NZ_JBFOCW010000010.1 coordinate 17,834, forward strand.
GAAGTAAAAAGCCATTGATCCATCAGCCAATAAAAAGGGCCGCGTGGCGGCCCTGGCAGATCTTGCCCCCTTACATGGCGGCGCGGAAGATGGCGACGATCTCCGCGTGAGTCGCCTGCCTGGGGTTGGTGAGACCACAGGCATCCTTGAGCGCATTGTTGGCCAGCACGTCGAGGTCGTCGGCCCTGACCCCGAGCTGCTCCAGACCGGCGGGGATCTTGACGTCGCGAGCCAGTTGCCGGATGGCGTCAATGGCTGCCGCCGCACCCTGCTCATCGCTCATGGCGCTCACATCCACCCCCATATGACGGGCCACATCCTTGAGCCGGCCGGCGCACACCCGGGCGTTGTAGGCCTGGACATGGGGGAGTAGCACCGCATTGCACACCCCGTGGGGCAGGTCGTAGAAGCCCCCGAGCTGATGAGCCATGGCGTGCACATAGCCCAGGCTTGCGTTGTTGAAGGCCATGCCGGCCAGGAACTGGGCATAGGCCATCTGCTCACGGGCATGGAGATCCTCCCCCTGATGCACGGCGGTGCGAAGGTGTTCGGCAATCAGTGCGATGGCCATCACGGCGCTGGCATCGGTGACCGGGGTGGCGGCGGTGGAGACATAGGCCTCGATGGCGTGGGTCAGGGCATCCATGCCGGTGGCGGCGGTGAGGCCGGCGGGCTTGGCCAGCATCAGTTCCGGATCGTTGACCGACATCAGCGGCGTGACGTGCTTGTCGATGATGGCCATTTTCACCTGACGGGATTCGTCGGTAATGATGCAAAAACGGGTCATCTCGGAGGCGGTGCCGGCGGTGGTATTGATGGCGATGAGCGGCAACTGCGGCTTGGCGGAGCGATCCACCCCCTCGTAATCCTTGATGCTGCCCCCATTGGCGGCCACCAGGGCGATGCCCTTGGCGCAGTCGTGGGGTGAGCCGCCGCCGAGCGAAATGACGCAGTCGCAGCCGTGGGCCCGGATTATCGCAAGACCCGCCTCGACGTTGGCCACAGTGGGATTGGGTCTGGTCTCGTCGAACACCACGGCACCGATGCCGTGCTCGGCCAGGAGGGCGGCAAGCCGGCCCACCACGCCAATCTGGCCCAGGATCTTGTCGGTGACGATGAGCGCCTTGCGATAGCCATGTCCCTGGATATCCGCTGCAGCTTCCTGCAGGCAGCCCGCCCCCATCAGGTTGATTGCGGGAATGTAGAACTTGAATGTCGCCATGATGGACTCCGTATGATTAGCCATTAAGTGGTATGCGGGCGCCAACATAACAGCGTCGGAGGGGATGAGAAGGGGTCAATGGTATCTCGTTTGCAACTTTGTGGACTCGATCGCGCTCTTTAAATGGACGGTCGCTCAAGGCTTGACAAGGGACGGGAGAGCAAAAGGAACGTAAAAACGTTTTTCAAGAAATTCATCATCTTAGCAAACGTTTCGCGCCATTTTTGTCAGCTTTGAAGCGCAGAAGTGTGAGGCGCATCAAGGAATTGGAAAGCGCTTTCGACCATAGTTGGCGCCTCCCCGGATGAGGGGACACCGGCTTGAAAGTACCGTAAAGAATCACCTTAACTGCACTCGGCTGCCATGCGGCGGGGCGCAACCAGGAGTCCACTATGTCTGATGTATTTCACTTGGGTTTGAAAAAAGCGGATCTGCAAGGCGCCACCCTGGCGATCGTCCCCGGTGACCCCGAGCGCGTGAAGCGCATCGCAGAGCTGTTGGACAACCCGGTGCACCTGGCCAGCCATCGTGAATTCACCACCTGGCGCGGCGAGATGGACGGCAAGGCCGTGATCATCTGCTCCACCGGTATTGGTGGCCCGTCCACCTCCATCGCGGTGGAAGAGCTGGCCCAGCTGGGTATCCGTACCTTCTTGCGCATCGGCACCACCGGCGCCATCCAGCCGCACCTGAACGTGGGCGACGTGATCGTCACCACCGGCTCCGTGCGCCTCGACGGTGCCAGCCTGCACTTCGCGCCGATGGAGTTCCCGGCCGTGGCCGACTTCGACTGCACCACCGCCCTGGTGAACACCGCCAAGGAGCTGGGCTCCAAGCTGCATGTGGGCGTCACTGCTTCTTCTGATACCTTCTACCCGGGTCAGGAGCGTTACGACACCGTATCCGGCCGCGTGGTACAACGTTTCCAGGGTTCCATGAAAGAGTGGCAAGCCATGGGCGTGCTGAACTACGAGATGGAGTCCGCGACCCTGCTGACCATGTGTACCAGCCAGGGCCTGCGTGCGGGCATGGTGGCCGGTGTCATCGTGAACCGTACCCAGCAGGAAATCCCGAACGCCGAAACCATGGCGAAAACCGAATCTGATGCCATCAAGATCGTGCTGGGCGCCGCCCGCAAGCTGATCTGATAGCACCACACCGAGTGGGGGGTGGGGGCCGTTGCGAAAGCGCGGCCCCTATCTTTATCCGCCGTTTGCCCCTTTTACCTTCCTGGCTCTGCTTTCCCCCTTCTTCGTTACCCCTGTTGCCCCGTCATGGCCGCCAGTGCCTGCGCAAAGGGCGCCTCACAGCGGATCTGTACCGCTTCGCCGCTCACCGGGTGCACAAAACCGAGTTCACTGGCGTGCAGCATCAGTCTGGGGGCCCGTTCGCAGCCGGGCGGGAGCAGGCCGCCATAGAGATCGCATCCCAGGATGGGATGGCCCAGCCACTGGCTGTGGATGCGCAGCTGGTGGGTGCGCCCGGTTTCCGGTACCAGCCTGACCCGGGTCAATGGCACCGGCTGGCCTGCCCCCTCCAGGGTGAGCCGCTCCATCACCCGATAGCGTGAGCGGGCGGGTTTGCCGCTGGCGGCGCAGATGCTCATCAGCGGGAACAGCGCCGGATCCTTGGCGATGGATGCGTCGATGACGCCCTCATCCACCGCCAGATGGCCGCAGAGCAGTGCCTCGTAAGCCTTGCTCACGGTGCGCTGGCTGAACTGGTGGCAGAGCAGGGCGTTGATGCTCTTGTTTTTGGCCACCACCATGACGCCCGAGGTGCCAAAGTCGAGGCGGTGCACCAGGGTGCAGCCGGGGTAATCCTGTACCAGCCGGTAGTGGACCGAATCGAGGTTCTGCGGGTTCTTGCCCGAGAGGCTCAGCAGGCCGCTCGGCTTGTTGATGAGCAGCAGATGCGCATCCTCAAACAGGATCTCGATGGTGGCGGCGCAGGGCGGGGCGATGAAGGTGTCGACGATGACGGACATGGGGCAGCCGGACGATGAAGGGGGAGGGATCATACCCGAACGATGGCGGCGCGGCGAATCTGGATGTCCGCTCCCAAGGCCTGTCGCCAAGTACTTGATCTCGTTGGTTGAGGCGTTTTGTGACTCCCTCCTGAGTTCATCTGGCCATCTCTTGCTAAGGTATGGCTCCCTGTCATGTTGTAAGGAGTCTGTCCATGGCGTTGCCCGTTATTCTCGATTGCGATCCCGGCCACGATGATGCCATCGCCCTTATTCTGGCGCTGGCGAGCCCCGAGCTGAAGGTGCTGGCGGTCACCACCAGCGCGGGCAACCAGACCCCGGACAAGACCCTCAACAATGCCCTGCGCATCCTGACCCTGCTCGGCCGCGACGACATCCCGGTGGCGGCGGGGGCAGCCAAGCCCCTGGCCCGTGAGCTCATCATCGCCGACAACGTCCACGGCGAATCGGGGCTGGACGGCCCAGAGCTGCCGGATCCCGCCTTTGCTCCCTGGGCGATGAGCGCCCTTGAACTGATGGCAAGATGTCTGCGCGAGAGCCCGGAGCCGGTCACCCTGGTGCCGACCGGGCCGCTCACCAACATTGCCCTCTTGCTGGCGGCCCACCCCGAGCTCAAGCAGAAGATCGCCCGCATCGTACTGATGGGGGGCGCCGCCGGTGCGGGCAACTGGACCCCCGCGGCGGAATTCAATATTTATGTGGATCCCGAAGCGGCCGATATGGTCTTCAAGTCGGGGCTGCCCATCACCATGTGCGGGCTGGACGTGACCCACGAGGCCCAGGTGATGGACGAGGATATCGAGCGGGTACGCGCCATTCCCAACCCGGTGGCGCAGTGCGTGGCACAGCTGCTCGACTTTTTCATGATCTATCATCGGGATCCCAAGTGGGGATTTGCTGGCGCGCCGCTCCATGACCCCTGTACCATCGCCTGGCTGCTGGCGCCCTCCCTGTTTCACGGGGTGGAGTGCCGGGTCGATATCGAAACCGGCGGGACCCATACCCTGGGCATGACGGTGGTGGATCGCTACGACCTGACCGGCAAACCGGCCAATGCCCTGGTGCTGCTGGGGCTCGACAGGGTAGGTTTCATCGAGTTGCTGGTGCAGCGACTGCGCTCATTTGGTTGACATCCTGGACATCGGATAAGGGGTTGGGAATGTGGAAAGGGACGTTGGCGCTGCTGACATGCATGCAACTGACGGGTTGCGCGACCCCGTTCGAGAAGATGTGGCAGGGGCTGGCGACCTGCGAGCTGGATACCCTTCATCTCGACATCGAGACCGGGCGCCCGGCCAATCCGCAGCTCGCCATGTATACCCCTGACAAGGTGAGCGAGGGCTTTGCCTGGTACAAGGTCCATCAGGAGCTGCACGGCCTGCCCATCGTCGGCTTCCTGGTGCCAGCCTCCACCTTCGAGGTACATGCCCTCTTCGTGGATACCCCCATCGCCAATGCCCGCAGGCTGACACATAACGCCTATGGCAGCGAATTTTCCGACGAGAGGCTGCATGACGAGGGGATGGCACCCCTGCTGCTGCGCGACCCCAACAATCCCAAGCGCTCCATCATCGACTGCACCCGGGGTGAGTCGGCGGAGCCGCTGCCGGAAGAGTCTTTCGGCGAAGGGGAGTGAGCTCGGGGGAGGGCAACGGGATATCAGGCCAGACAAGAAAGGGGCCAGCC
>NZ_JBFOCW010000011.1:0-34781 GCF_040908005.1 Aeromonas sp. s1(2024)
GGTGAGGGAGGGATTCGAACCCTCGATACGTTGCCGTATACACACTTTCCAGGCGTGCTCCTTCAGCCACTCGGACACCTCACCAAATTTTTACTGCTTGAAGTGGCTTTCGGAGCACGCTGCGCGTGCATCTTGCCGACTTCGTCGGTGGGCAGCCTCTCGGATGCCTCACCAAATTTTGGTCTGTGATTTAACGTGTTCAGCCAACACGGTGTTCGCTGCGCTGTTGCGCTGGAACGGGGCGTAATTTAGGGGAAAGGGCTGCCTGGGTCAACCACTTTTCCCCTTATTTTTCATAATCTTTATCGAGTGCCTATCCCTTGAACAGAATGCCGGTTTTTTAATCCCGTTCAAGGCTTGTCGAGAATGATCAGGCTGTCAGGCAGCTCGTTCTGATCCCGGGTGGCGGGGAAGGCGTCGGTCAGAATGGCGCTGGTGCGCTCCACGCACTCCAGGAACCCCTGCTCGACCTCCTTGTTGCGTACCCGAACCACGAAGTCGTCGATGATCTGCTGCCACTGGGTGTTGTCGATGTGCTGGGCGATCCCGTCGTCTACCAGGATCTCCACATAGTGCTCCGCCACCGAGACGAAGATGAGCACACCGAGCCGGTCCCGGGTGCGGTGAAGTCCCTGCTCGACAAACTGCAGGCGGGCCATCAGGGCGGCCCGGTGACGGCGTACCTTGTTGGGAATGAGCCGCATCTTGATGGGCGTCCAGTGGAACAGCAGGCTCAGTAGCAACCAGACCGACCACTGCACCAGCAGGATCTCGTACCAGCCAAGCCAGAAGCCGAGCTGGAAGACCAGCAGGGGGGTGAGCATGGCCAGCAGGGCGGCCCACAGGGTCGGGATATAGCGATAGCCATCGCTGGCCGGGGCCAGCACGGTGACCAGTTCGGCATCCGTGGCCTGCTCGGCCTGTCGAACCCTGGCCTGCAAGGTGTGGAAAAACTGTTTCGAAATCATCTTGTTGTCTCTTTTTCCCTGATTACCAACCGCCAGATGCACCGCCGCCGCCAAAGCTGCCGCCGCCACCACTGAAACCGCCACCACCACCGCCAGTGCGGCCGCCAAAGGAGCCGGCACCGAATCCACCGGCCATGTAGGCGGCCCGGCGACGTCCTCCCGGCCCACCGCCGCCGCCGCGCAGGTTGTGCAGCACGATCATCGCAATCACCACCAGGATGAAGAGCCAGGGACCTCCCTGCTTGTCGGCGTTGCTGGTGTTGTCCACGGGCTGATATTCCCCGGCCAGGGCCTGCATGATGCCCTGGCTGCCGGCGAGGATGCCGGCCACCATGTCACCGCGCTTGAAGGCGGGCAGGATCCGGGTCTGGATGATGTTGGCGGCGATGGCGTCGGGCAGGGCACCTTCCAGGCCATAACCCACCTCGATGCGCACCTTGCGCTCGTCCTGGGCGATGATCAGCAGAACGCCGTTGTTCTTGCCTTTTTGGCCGATGCCCCAGTGGCGACCGAGCTGGTAGCCGTACTCTTCGATGGTATCCCCCGCCAGCGTGTCGATGGAGACCACCACCAGCTGGACGCCGCTGCGCTTCTCGAAGACGGCCAGTTGCTGTGCGAGTTGGTGGGCCTGCTTGCGGGACATCAGATTGGCCTCGTCCACCACCCGCCCGGTCAGGGCCGGGAAATCGGGGGCGGCATGCAGCGCCGTGGCACAGAGCAGCAGACAGAGCGCCAGCCAGCGTCTCATCACGTTCATTGGAAGCTGACCTTGGGCGCCTCATCGGCACCGGGTTTGGCGCTGAAGGTGGGTTTGGCTTCCAGATCGGAGTAGAGCAGCTTGGACCAGATGACCCCGGGGAAGGTACGGATCTCGGTATTGAACTGGCGTACTGCTTCGATGTAATCCCGTCTGGCCACCGCGATGCGATTCTCGGTGCCTTCCAACTGGGCTTGCAGGGTCAGGAACTGCTGATCGGCCTTCAGATCCGGGTAGCGCTCGACCACCACCATCAGCCGGGAGAGGGCGCTGGAGAGCTGCTCCTGAGCCGCCTCGAACGCCTTGAGCTGGGAGGGGTCACTCACCTGCACGCTGCCGACTCGGGCACGGGCATCGGTGACCGCCTTGAGGGTCTCCTGCTCGTGGCTGGCGTACCCCTTGACGGTGGCCACCAGGTTGGGAATGAGATCGGCCCTGCGCTGGTACTGGTTCTCGACCTGTCCCCAGCTCGCCTTGACCTGCTCATCCAGGGTCGGAATGGTGTTCATGCCGCAGCCGGTCAAGCCCAGCAGCAGGGTCAGGGTCAGCAGGGCACGGGTACCACGCTGCCAGAGTAAAGTGGCCATCTTGTTGTTCTCCATTGATATTTCTCTCGGAAATAGGTTCACCATAACAGCTTGTGGTCAGCCCTCACAACGCCTGGGTAACAGGGGGGCGCGGTAGCTCATCGACACCTTGGGCAGCTGGGGTTTGTCCTTGAGCCAGGAGGTCAGCTCCTCCCCACAGCCATTGCCGGGGGGAATGGGAGCCTGGGGCTGGCAGTCCGGACTGTTTGCCGGGCAGCGCAGGCGCACGTGAAAGTGGCTGAAGTGGCCGACCCAGGGGCGCAGCTTGCCGACCCAGGCTTCACCGGGTGCCTGTTTGCACACCTCGGCTTTGATGACGGGGTTGACGAAGATACGCGCCACCTCGGGGCGATCAGCCGCAAGGCGCAGCAGATTGAGCTGCCTGGGGCCGAATCGGCCGGGCAGCATCCGGTAGCTGGGTTCGTCGATCAGCGCCCACTCCCTGGGGGCATCCTGCTCCCAGCGGCTGATGGGCCTGTCAGCCATCCTGAACCAGATGTCGGCATCCAGGCCGGTCTGGTGGCTGCGATGACCTGAGGTAAAGGGCCCCCCGTGCATCATGGCGAGGTCGGCGATATAGAGATCCGGCATGCCGGCCAGTCTGGTCTGGTTGGCCAGATGCTGCAGGTAATGGATGAGGTCGGGGTGACCGTAATAGCGAAGCCGTTTGGTGCGGATCACCTGATAACCTGGGCCTTCGAGGGGCAGGGCCACGGCATTTTTCAGGCAGCCGGCGGAGTAGCCGCCGATGGCCTCGGCATAGAGTGTGCTCGCGGACAAGAGCAGGGCGATGGCGAACATGGGACTCCCGGGATGGCGCCCAGTGCGGGCTCAGACAGCCCCAAGCATACCAAGAGTGGCGGCTGGCCGTCATCCGTGTCGCGGTGGCGGTTGCATCGCGGCGCGTCGCTCGCGCACAATGCGCGGCAACGCAGCGACGGCAAGGCCGTTCGCATCACAGAAGGAGAAGAGAAGATGAGAGTCAGTGAGCTGGCAGCGCAAGAGAACGTGAGCTGGCTGATGCCCCCGGCCCGGCGGTTTTACGGGGTGATGATCTGCCTGTTGCTGGCGAGTCTCGCCACTGTGGTGGCCGCCCTCTGGCTGGGATATCCCGACATGGGCCTGCTGCCCTGGGTCGGGGTGGTCTTTGGCGGTATCGTGCTGGTGATGATGGTGTTGCCGCGCAACTGGCAGCGCTGGCGTCTGGCGGAGCTTGCCTGGGATGAACGCCATCTCTATCTGCTCAATGGCGGCGAAGACCGGGCCTTGGCGCTGCCCAGGGCCGTGCTGGTGGGCATGGAGCGGGATCGCAAGGTGGGACACGATGGCCAGTGGCTCGATTTCAGCCTGGATCTCGGGCTGGATGAGGTGACCCTGGCGACGGCCACCAGCCTGCTCGGGTTGTCCCGGGAAGGGACTCACGAAGTGGCCCCCGGGGTCTATCGATTCGGGTTCAAACGTGCCTGGCATGGGCGTCGTGCCCTCGGCACATTGCTGGCCGAGCTGCACCCGATCTGACTATTTTCTCGACAATTCATCCCAATGCTCAGATACTGCCTCTGATTCGATTTGATCTTTCCTGCTCTGATAACCCAAGAGATCAAGGACTTGGGATACGAAGCTGGAAGTGCCATGGCATGATGCCGTGGCTGGTCCGGCAGGGGGGTTGTGCCCTTACTCCCAGGTCGGTGGATGCATAGATAAGGCACCTTGAATCGAGAGTGGATGGCATGAAGATTTACGTAGGTAATCTGTCGTACCGGATGACGGCCGACGAACTGACAACCGTGTTCAGCCAATTTGGGCAGGTAGACAAGGTCGATATCATCATCGACCGCGATACCGGTCAGTCCAAGGGGTTTGGTTTCATTGAAATGCCGGTCAATGGTGAGGCCGAGAAGGCCATCGCCGAGTTGCACGGCACCGAGGTCGGCGGCCGCACCATCACGGTCAATCAGGCCAAACCGAAGACGGATGCACCCCGTGGTCGCCCCCAGCGCCATCGTTGAATCGTCTCGATAACGGAAAACGGCATGGAATCCTCCATGCCGTTTTTGTTTTCAGGGTCTGGTGCAGACTCAGGGAACGTCATAACCCAGAGCGGCCTTGCGGATGCGGAACCACTGCTGGCGAGTGAGCTCAATGGACTCGGCTGCCACGGCGGCGGCGATCCGCTCCCGTTTGCCGGAGCCGATGAGGGGCAGCGGCTGACTCGGTAGCATCATCACCCAGGCGTAGACCACCTGCTCCAGACAGTCGGCGCCCACCTCCTGGCGGATCTGCTCGAGTTCCGCCCGCAGCGGGGCATATTCGGGGGCATGGAACAGCCGCCCGCCGCCAAGGCAGGACCAGGCCATGGGCTTGATGCGCTGTTGCTGGCATTGATCCAGGGCACCATCCAGCGTCCCCTCCTGATGGAGCGGGGAGATCTCCAGCTGGTTGGTGACCAGGGGGAAGGGCAGGCGGGATTGCAGCAGGGCGAACTGGTGGGGCGTGAAGTTGGAGACCCCGGCGTGCTTGATCTTGCCTGCCTGCTTGAGGGTGATGAAGGCGTCGGCCACCTCGTCGGCGTTCATCAGGGGGTCGGGGCGATGGATCAGCAACAGATCCAGATGATCGGTGCCGAGCTTTTGCAAGGAGGCTTCGGCACTGGCGACGATGTGTCCCTTGCCGGTGTTGTAGTGATTCAGGGCGTGGGCCGGATTGGCGGTGAGGGCGATGCCGCACTTGCTGACGATCTCCATGCGATCGCGCAGGGAGGGCTCCAGGCGCAGGGCATGGCCGAAGGCCTCCTCGCATTGGTAGCCACCGTAGATGTCGGCGTGATCGATGGTGGTGACCCCGAGATCAAGGTGATATTTCATCAGGTCCAGCAGGGCGGCGGGGGAGAGCTGCCACTCCATCAGGCGCCAGTAGCCCATGATGAGGCGGGAGAAGGTGGGGCCTTGCTCATGCAGGGCCAGACGGGATACGGACATGGTGACTCCTCTGGAGATAAAAATGCGAAAAGAAAGGGGCAAAATCATGTGCCAGCATCTTGGTCTCTTCCGGCGGACAAGGCAATAATGCCCCCTTCGCGAATTCGAACTATGGTTCTGACTCCGACGGGTCAAGATCCCGGTGTCAGTGAGAGGAGAAGGGGTGATGGAAGGATTTGCCGCCAGGCTGCAAAGCCTTATTGGGGAGGGGAGCGTGAGCGCCTTTGCCCGCAAGGTGGGGTTGAGTGAAGCCCTGATCCGCAAGTATCTGAAAGGGGCCGAGCCCGGCCTTGGCAAGGCGAACCAGATTGCCATGGCGGCCAACTGCTCGCTGGAGTGGCTCGCCACCGGTTGCGGGTATCTCTATCGTCAGGCCGAGGTGGTGGACAGGGACGCGCTGGCGGCGGCGGGGTCGCTGGTGCAGGAGACCCGTCCGGGAAAACCCATGCCGGATGAGGAGCAACTGGTGACCCTGCTCGCCTATTACCAGTTCCTGCGCAGCCACAAGCAGGCGGACGGTTTTCTGGACCTGGCCCGGGCGCGGGAGTTTGGGCGCCATCTGGCCGAGGCCTGAGCCTGACGGGGGCTCCCGGCAGTCCGCCATTCTTCTGATACCCTCTAAGCAGTGATCAAATCCAAGGACACGCAGATGAGCTATCTGATCCTGGGCAGTGGCGGGTTGGGCAGTGCGCTGGCACGGGCGCTGGCCAGACGGGGAGAAGAGTGGTTGCTGGCGGGCAGGCAACTGCCCAGGGGACTGGATCCCGCCTGCTACTTTCCGCTGCAGGAGGTGGACTCGCTCTCCTTTGAAGCCCTCTTCACCCTCTATGACAGCACCACCCTGCCGACAGTGGTGATCAACACCATAGGCCTGCTCCATGATCTTGCCCACATGCCGGAGCGGCGGGTGGAGGAGGTGACCCCCCAATGGCTCGAAGAGAGTCTGCTGGCCAATGCCTGGCCCCACCTGGCCCTTGGTGCCAACCTCAGCCGGCGCATGATGCCCCAGAGCACGCTCTGGCTCTGCACCCTCTCGGATCGGGCGGGAAGCCTGGAGGAGGGGGGCCAGGAGGCCATGTGCCATTACAGCTACCGCATGAGCAAGGCCGCCCTCAACATGGGCTCCCGGATCCTGGCGGGTGAGTGGGCTGGACGTTTTCCCGGCGCCGGTGTCATCACCGTGCATCCCGGCCTCATGAATACCCCCATGCAGCAACCTTTTCTTCAGGAGATGGATCCCACCTTGCTGCAGGACCCCGCCGAGGTCGCCGTCCGCCTGCTGGATCTGATGGCCACACTGACGCCGGCGCACTCGGGCCGTTTCGTGGATCTGCAGGGTCAGTGGCTGCCCTGGTGAGCCGCCGGGCTCACATTCCCGCTTGCCGTTTCTTGCCAGCCGGGTGTCGGCTGGTTAATGTCATCGTCCTGCATCAGGAGGATGACATGCGCTATATCGATTTACGAAGTGATACCGTGACCCAACCCACGGAAGCCATGCGCCAGAGCATGCTGCATGCCGAGGTGGGAGACGATGTCTATGGGGAAGATCCCAGCATCAATGCGCTGGAGCGCCGCGGCGCCAAACTGCTTGGCAAGGAGGCGGCCCTGTTCGTGCCCTCCGGCACCATGTCCAACCTGCTGGCCATGATGAGTCACTGCCAGCGTGGGGAAGGAGCCGTGCTGGGGGCGGCTTCCCACATCTATCGCTACGAGGCCCAGGGCTCTGCCGTGCTGGGCTCGGTGGCCCTGCAATCCGTCCCCATGCAGGCGGACGGCACCCTGGCCATCGAGGATGTGCGGGGGGCCATCGCTCCCGATGATCCCCATTTCGTCCAGACGCGCCTCGTCTGCCTGGAAAATACCCATAACGGCAAGGTGCTGCCATTGACCTACCTGCGCGCCATGCGCGAATTCGTCGACGAGAAGGGGTTGAAGCTGCACCTGGACGGGGCTCGCCTCTTCAATGCGGTGGTGGCGAGCGGGGAACCGGTGGCCGCCATCGCGGCGCCTTTTGACAGCATCTCTGTCTGCCTCTCCAAGGGACTGGGAGCACCGGTGGGTTCCCTGCTGGTGGGATCGGCTGCGTTCATCGCCCGCGCCAGACGGCTGCGCAAGATGCTGGGGGGCGGCATGCGCCAGGGAGGGATCCTGGCCCAGGCCGCCCTGTTCGCGCTGGATCAGCACGTTGCCCGGCTGGCGGATGATCATCGCCGCGCCAGGCGTCTGGCAGAGGGGCTGGCCGTGTTGCCAGGCATCACACTCAACATGGGTGAGGTGCAGACCAACATGGTATTCCTGCGCCTGACTCAGGAGGATCCCGCCACCTTGCTGGGTTTCATGAAGGAGCGCGGTATTCTCTTCTCCGGCTACGGGGAGCTCAGGTTGGTGACCCACCTGCAAATCACCGACGATGACATCGACGAGGTGATCGACGCCTTCACCGAGTACCTGAGTGGCTGACGCCATTTCCTATCGCAACAACAAGGGCGCCATCGGGCGCCCTTGTTGTCATGGCCGGGTCGGTCATCCCTGGCGCTGGCCGGTGATCAGCATGGCCTCGTCGGTGGCGTCATAGATCATGATGGCCAGGTGGGTGACCTCTCCGGCGAAGTCGGCCAGCGGCACCAGGGTCAGGTTCTGGTACATGTAGGGGGCCGATCCCGTGATGGGGCGGTAGTTGGAGAAGCGCAACAGGTAGGGGCGCTGCTCCCAGGTGCTGAAGGCACGGTTGTTGAGCTTGAACACCATGTTGGCCTTGCGCTCGAACCAGGTCTTGTCCACATCGGGGAAGAGCGAGAACAGCCCCTGATCGCGCACTTCGCCTGCCAGCCGGCCGCTGTGACTCTCCATGAAGCCGTTCCACACCTGGATCCGGTACTCCCTGTCGAGCACGACCAGCCCCACGTCCAGATTCTGGACGATGTTCATCAGCCAATGAAACTCCCGAATGTCCATGGTCACTCCTGGTGGTTGCTGCCGCGGGGCGGTCAGAGCATGTGCATGATCTTGTTGTTCATGGTGGCGATGGAATCTTCGGTAAACAGCAGCAAGAGATCGCACTGCACCGCATAGCCCTGCACCCGATAGTTGATCTCGATGGCCAGAGTGCGGCGCCAGCGGCTCTGGTTGGTCCGAATGAGATCCTGAATGGGCCTGTGCTGGCCAAGCACCACGGGGTGACCCTGGCTAAAAGGGGTGTCGAGCTGGTTGGCGTAGCCGCGCAGGAAGGCGCCAATCAGCACGTTGGCGGTGTCCATCAGCAGTTCCAGCTCGGCGCCGTGATCCAGCTCCCCCTGATGGTTCATCAGGCGGGCCAGGTCCTGGAAGCTGGCATCGTGGAACAGCAGCAGGGCCTCCCCGGCGATCCCGGCCCCGATGAAGCCCTGGCAGACCGCAGAGAGCGTCTCCGACTCGGCGGCGGCCGAGAGCGCCATGTGCAGCTCGGAGACCTCCAGCACGTTGACGTTGGGGATGGGGAGCAGCACGAAGGCGCCGAGCAGGCGGGCCAGAAGATCCGCCCCCTGGCCCATGGCGACGTTGGCCAGCTCCTGATAGACATCCCGCAGCTCGGGGGTGAACTGGATGCTGCTCTGGGCAGCCTGGTGGCTGGCGACGGGCTGGTGCTGGATGGCCGTCACCTGGGTGGCTGATTGCCACAGACCGTGGCGCTTGAGCAAGGCAAGGAGGGTGTCCGGGGAAGCCGGCTTCTTGATGAAATCGAGGGCGCCAAGAGCCATGACACGCTCATGGGCTTCCGGCTGGATGTCGCCGGAGACCACGATCACCTTGCTGCGCACCCCCTCTCGCTTGAGGGTCTCGAGCACGCCATAACCGTCCATCTCCGGCATGGTGAGATCGAGAAAGATCAGGTCCCCGTGCCCCATCAGGATCTGCTCGACCCCTTCCAGTCCGTCCGCGGCCTGGTGCAAGGTGACACCCCAATCGGCGGGCAGGGCGCGCACCAGCTGTTTGCGCGCGAACCCGGAGTCATCACATATCAATACATTCATAGTGTTAGCCGACCTGTGCAACGAGGATTGCGCTAAGTGTGGGTCATCAGCCGTCAGATGCAACGTGCAGCGGCTGCGCCGGTGAAAATTGATCGTTCTGCTGGCGGGTACGATAGCGCTCGGAGTGCTTCTCGACGAAATCGGCGAACATCTTAACACGCAACGGGGTGAACCGGGGCTGACAATGGAGCATGTAGAAGGGACGTTTTCCTGACTGCCAGTCAGGCAGGACGGGGACGAGCTGACCATCTTGCAGGAAGGGGTGCACATAGTGCTGCGGGGCGTTGACGATGCCGAGGTGGCGCTGGGCTGCCCGTACGGCGGCCTGGGTCTGGTCGATGCAAAGGCGGGGAGTGCGCTTGATGCAGATCGCCTGTTTGTCCCGCCCGCTCAGTTGCCAGTGCTGGTGGGGCCAGCAGTAGATGAGATCGTGCTCTTCCAGCTGGGTCGGGTGGGAGGGCACACCCATCTTCTCCAGATAGAGGGGGGAGGCGAACAGACCGTACTGGATGTGACCCAGACAGAGGGCGTTGGGCAGGGTCTGGGGGAGCTCGCCGTTGAAAAAGACCAGGTCCCTGTCCTGATCCGCCTGGAGGGCATGGTCGTTGGACTGGCGGATGTCGAATTGTACCCCGGGATAGCGCAGGCCGAAGTCCACCAGCATGTCGACCAGGATGGTGTTGGAGAGGGCGATGGGGGCCGCGAGGCGGATGAGGCCGCTGATGTCCGTCTCCTCACCCCGAATTTCGCCGGTGGCCTGCTCTATTTCCGCAAGGGGGGTACAGAGGCGCTCGTAATAGCGCAGCCCTTCGTCCGTGAGACGCAGCTTGCGGGTGGATCTGTGCAGCAGGCTGCATCCGAGCTGCTCTTCCAGTTGGGAGATACGTCGACTGATGGTGCCGGTCGGCATGCCCAGCGCAGCGGCGGCGTGGGAGAAACCGCCCTCTTGCACCACCTTGACGAACAGATAGAACTCTTCGATGTACTTCATAAGCGGTTTTAGGGGGTGTTCTGGCTGTAACAAGCCAGTGACCTTATGAAGAGTCACCGGGCTTGGCAAGCGCAATCCGGCGTTTAATTGATCTGGATTAGATTCGACTCGCGCTGGTATTGCTGGAGCAGATGGACGAAATCTTCCGGGGATCTGTCCAGGCTGTTGTCGGGCACCAGCAGATCGTACCCCAACAGATCACGCAGCCGTGCCATCCGGTTGCCGAGCATGGCGATCACCCCCTCATAGCGCTGGCCGGAGGGTGAGCAGAAGCGGCTCTCCTCCAGCAGTCCCTCTCCCAGGAGCCCACTGCCGCACCCTCCGGTCGGGCAGTCGGAGCGCTCGCTTCGCATGGCCTGCATCAGCACGGCGCGCTGCTCGGTCAGCAGACGGACGGCGAGCCGGGGTGTGATCAGCGTCAAAAAAGCGTCGTAATCCTTTATTTTCAAGCCGATGTAGGGCAGCTCCACCAGATCCCACCCCAAATGGATACGTGGTTGGTCAATTCGCTGAATATTTCTCCATTTCAGGATCCAGCCGCCGTACTTGTGATGGTATTGCAGGCAGTCCTGACACAAAGAGAGACTAAAATGAGGCTCACCCAGTTTCCAAACCCCGACAAGAATTGTCATCAGGCCCGCCAAGAGGAGGGAAATGGCGGGGATTAGTAGTTGTTCACGAAGAAAAAAAAGTATAAAAATCATAGCAATGGTTATCACCATGCCCAACAATACCAGTGTGAGTCCATTTCTTCGTACCATGGGGATCACATGTAGCGTTTTCATATGATTTCGGCCTTTTTTCATCCGTTTGTTATCCGATTATGGGCCGGAACGGATTTTGTACCAGCGTGAATACTCCTGTCAGGGGGCGCAAGCGACTGGTTCGACCATGAGCTTTCAGCATGAATCATCACTCAACATGAATACGCTAGACGAACGCCTGCTCACCGTGATGGATGTCCTCCACACGCCTGTCTGGGTCTATGACATCCAGCGTCATCATATTTACTGGGCCAACGATGCTGCCCTCGGGCTCTGGGAGGCGAGCTCCCTGGCCGAGCTGAAGTCCCGGGATTTCTCCGCCGACATGGCCGCCGCCATCGATCTGCTGCTGCAGCGCTATCTCGGTGATTTCCAGCAGGAGCGCAGTTACAACGAGTGGTGGACCCTCTCGCCCAAGGGGGTCAAGAAGCAGGTCTATCTGCGTCTTTCCGGGATCCAGCTTGCCGGAAGGCAGATGATGATGGCGGAAGCGGTCATCGATGCCGACACCCTCTATCAGGAGTCCTCCCTCGCCACCGGCGACACCCTGGCCTGTCTCTTTGACAACGAGGGGCGCCTCGAGAGCGGCAACCATCACTTCGACATGTGCTTTGGCACCGGCATTCTGACGCTGCCCCAGATCTTCTCCGGTGCGGACGAGGCCTTCTATCGTCGCCTCTCCCGTCTGGACGAAGTAGTGGCCGAAGGGGAGTGCCGCACCCAGAAGGGGATGCGCTGGTTCCAGTACCAGTTTCGCCATATCCAGCAGGGGGCACGGATCCTGCTGACCATGCGGGACATCACGGATCGCAAGCTCGAAGAGCTGGAGCATCGCCACCTGGCCTGGCACGACTCCCTCACCGGGCTGCTCAACCGCTACGGCCTGATGAAATCCCTGGAAGCCTATTGCGGCCTCGGGGGGCGCTTTGCCCTGGTGTTCATGGATCTGGACAACTTCAAGCTGGTCAATGACAACTACGGCCACAAGGCAGGGGATCGCCTGCTGGAGCGGGTCGCCGGACGGCTCAAGCAGATCTGCCCGCGGGACGTGGAGCTGGCGCGCCTTGGCGGGGACGAGTTCACCGCCCTGGTGCCCCTCAACCAGGCGAGCGATCGGGCCCAGGAGGTGGCGGATCTCATGCTCTCCCAGATGAGCAAGCCACTGCAGCTGAGCGGTGTCCCCGAGGTCACCATCGGCGGCAGCATCGGCATCGCCATCTACCCGGACGACGCCGATGATGGCGACAACCTCATCACCCGTGCCGACATGGCCATGTATCAGGCCAAGCAGATGGGGCGGCTTCGCTGGCAACGCTTCACCCCCAGCATGCAGCAGAGCCTGCATCGCAAGCTGACCCTGAAGCAGTTCCTGGCCAAGGCCGTCGGTCGGGGAGAGCTCAGCCTGCGCTATCAGCCCCAGGTGGATGTGGCGCAAGGTCGGGTCATCGGTTTCGAGGCCCTGGTACGCTGGTACAATCCCGTGCTCGGCCATGTGTCGCCGGCGGAGTTCATTCCGCTGGCCGAAGAGATGGGGCTCATCCGGGAAATCGGAAGCTGGGTGCTTTCCACCGCATTGGCCCAGATGGGGGAGTGGCAGCGACAGGACGGGGTGAGGGTGCCGGTGTCAGTCAATCTCTCGGGCTTCCAGCTCTCTGCCAGTTTGCCGGAGCTGGTGGCCCAACTGCTCGAGGTATTCTCGGTGGAGGCGGCGCTGCTGACCCTGGAGCTGACCGAGACGGTGCTGATGCTCGACATGAAGGGGTGCATCGAGATCCTCGACGCCCTGAGCGAGCAGGGGATCAAGATCGCCATCGACGACTTCGGGACGGGCTACTCCTCCCTGGCCTACCTCAACCGGTTGCCCATCGACACCATCAAGCTGGACCGCTCCTTCGTGGTGGGACTCAACCTGCCGGTGATCCGGGCGACGGTGGCCATGGCCACCAGTCTGGGGCTCGGGATCCTGGCGGAAGGGGTGGAGGAGGAGCACGAGCTCGCGGCCCTGCAGACCCAGGGTTGCCATGTCTTCCAGGGGTTCCTGTTCAGCCGTCCCATGACCCCGGAAGAGGTGGCGGCGGCGGGGTTTGCTGTACAGTGCCGACTGGGTCGCTACCCCCTCGCAAACCATTGAGCAAGTTGTCGATAAATGTGCGGCATCTCCCATTTATGAAGTGCGAGATGCCAAATTAAACATAATTAATCGAATTTTTGTCTCATATCATGGGATCCATTAGACGTTATCGCTAGTATGCGCGCTCATTCCTTGGTAATGGAGTATCACCATAATGAGTCAAGCTGCAGTGAACGAGCGTCCGGCCCCTCCCAACGGCTGGTTGAACCGCTTTCTGAACGGGGTGGAGAAGGCGGGCAACAAGCTGCCGGATCCCGCCATGCTCTTCCTCTATGCCTTGCTGATCGTCTGGGTCGGCTCTTGGATAGGCTCCCAGTTCTCCTTCGATCTGGTCAATCCCCGCACCGGAGAGGCCGTGGTCATCAACAACCTGTTGACCGGGGCAGGGCTGGCGGACTTTCTCGCCAGCATGGTCACCACGTTCACCGGGTTTGCTCCCCTTGGCATCGTGCTGGTGGCCATGCTGGGGGTCGGGGTGGCTGAACAGTCCGGTTTCATCAACACCGGGCTCAAGAAGCTGCTCAAGGTGACGCCGGCGCGCTTTCTGACCCCCATGCTGATCCTGGTGGCCATCGTCAGCCATACCGCCGCCGATGCGGGCTATGTGCTGGTGATCCCCATTGGCGGCATCATCTTCCATGCGGCGGGTCGCCACCCGCTGGCGGGGATTGCCGCAGCCTTTGCCGGGGTTTCCGGCGGGTTTGCCGCCAACTTCCTGCCCTCCGGCGGGGATGCGCTGCTTCAGGGTTTCACCCAGTCTGCAGCCCAGTTGTTCGACCCTGACTACATGGTCAACACCCTGTGCAATATCATCTTCACCGGCGCTTCTTCCTTGCTGATCATCTGCGTGGGCTGGTTTGTCACCGAGAAGATTGTCGAGCCGCGCCTCAAGCAGGTGCCTCTCAACGAGGATCTGGAGAGCGCCGACGAGATGGGCCGTTACAGCGCCCAGGAAAGCCGGGCCTTCAACTGGGCCGGGTTCGCCATGCTGGCGGCCGTGGTGCTGCTGGGGCTGGCGCTGGCCCCCGGCGACTCGCCGATGCGGGCACCGGACGGTTCCCTCACCACCTTCGCCGCGCCGGTGATGAAGTCCATCGTGCCCCTCATTTTCCTGCTCTTCATCCTGCCCGGGATCGTCTATGGCTTTGTCGCCGGCAGCTTCAAGAGCGGCAAGGATGTGATCGACGCCATGTCGGCCACCATGAACAAGATGGGCTCCTACATGGTGATGGCCTTCTTCTGCGCCCTCTTCATCAAGGCGTTCGGGGATTCCAACCTCGGTACCCTGCTGGCGCTCTCCGGTGCCGAGGTGCTTCACGCCCTGGCGCTGCCGGGAGAGGTGACCATCGTCGGCATCATACTGCTGACGGCCACCGTCAACCTGGTGGTGGGCTCGGCCTCCGCCAAGTGGGCCCTCATCAGCCCCATCCTGGTGCCCATGCTGATGGCGGTGGGGATCTCGCCCGAGCTGACTCAGGCCGCGTATCGGGTGGGGGATTCCGCCTCCAACATCATCACCCCGCTGATGGTCTTCTTCCCCCTGGTGGTGGTTTATTGCCAGCAGTATGTGAAGAGCACAGGCATCGGCACCCTGGTCTCCATGATGCTGCCTTACTCCCTGGCCTTCCTGGTGAGCTGGACGGGCTTCCTGCTGCTCTACTGGGCGCTGGGGTTCCCGCTTGGGTTGCAGGCCCCCTATGTCTATCCTGCCCCTTGAGGGTGACGGGGGGCCTTGGGCCCCCCGCTTTTTTTGGGTAGAGTGTGACCTTCATCCCGGAGGTACCATGAACCCGACCATCGATCTCATTCTTTCCCATCGCTCCATTCGCCAGTTCACCCCAGAGCCCGTCAGCGCAGAGCAGCTGGATCAGATCCTGAGCGCCGCCCAGAGCGCCGCGAGCTCCAGCTTCCTCCAGGCCAACAGCATCATCCGGGTCACCGACAAGGGGCTGCGGGCCACCCTGGCGGAGCTGGCCGGTCATCAGGCCTATGTGGTTGAGGCGGCGGAGTTTCTGGTGTTTTGCGCCGACTACCATCGTCACAGCCAGATAGTGCCGGAGGCCCGCACCGGCTTTGTGGAGCAGCTCATGATCGGGGCCATCGACGGCGCCCTGATGGCGCAAAATGCCTTGCTGGCGGCCCAGTCACTTGGGTTGGGCGGGGTCTATATCGGCGGCATTCGCAACAATCCGGCCGAGGTGAGCGAGGTGCTGGGTCTGCCCCATCAGGTGATCCCGCTGTTTGGCCTCTGCCTGGGTCATCCCGCCCAGCGGCCGGAGCAAAAACCGCGGCTGCCCCGGGCGCTGGTGGTGCACGAGAACCGCTATCCTGCCACCCTGGACCGCGCCCTGCTGGCCCGGTACGACGGGCAGATCCACGACTACTACCAGGCCCGCAGCAGCAACAACAAGGATCAGACCTGGAGCGGGCAGATCAGGGGGATCCTGGGCAAGGAGGCGAGGCCCTTCATGCTGGGATTCCTGCAGTCGAAGGGTTTTTGCCTCAAGTAATGGGGGCGGCGGGCGATATGGAGCAAGACGCACCGGATGCGGTCACCGCCTGGGAGCGTTCTTGTGAGGCAATACGGGATCTGGGCGCTACCCTATGAGGCTAAGCTGTTGTAGGATCTCGCAATTGGATTGGGACTGGAGTGTGAACACCCTATGATTTTAACCCTGATATTGCTGTCAATCGGCGCACTCCTGTTTCTGGTCATCGCCTATAACGTGGTGCAGCAATACAAGCAGAAGGCCGAATCGGACAAGCGCCAGGCCATTGCCCGTCACAAGGCGGTGGCAGACGAGACTGAAGAGGTGTTGCTGAACGTCAATCTGGTGCCCTTTTCCAAAAACATGGTGCTGCTGTTGCAACACCGGATCCTGGATGCCTACCGCGCCATCGCGCTGGTGATGCCCAATGCGCAGGTCAAGCAGCGCATCGCCGACGTCCAGCTCCAGATCAAGAACGTGCAGGAGAACTACAGCAGCCAGGACGAGGGGCATTTCAAGACGCCGGAGTCCGACCGCCAGGCCATCCAGATGCTGCAACTGGCCAAGAAGATGCGGGCCGTGCTGCGGGTCGAGCACAACAAGGGCAAGATAGATCCCCAGGGCTTTGCCCAGGAGGATCGCCGCCTCGAGCTGATGCAGCTCAAGATCAACATCGCCAACTTGCTCAAGCGGGCCATGGATGCCCAGATCCAGGGGCAGTACGGCACCTGCCGCCAGCTCTACACCAAGGGACTGGGGGCGCTGGCCAATGTCACCGACAAGGATCCCTACCTGCTGGCGCGGGAAGAGGACATGCGTCAGGGGATGCGCCAGCTGGAAGAACACCTGCAGCAGCACAGCGAGAAGGAGCTGCAAAACATCAAGGACAAAGAGACGGACGAACTGGACGTCCTGTTCCAACCCAAGAAGAAATGGTGATCATGTCACATCCACTGGATTCCACACTGGGGCCCATGGCCCCATTTGTTTGCCAACTGCTCACGGAAATGCATGCCGTCATGGGAGTCAAGGACTCCCCCGTGGTGGATCACCTCTGCTACCGCGCCGCCACCCTGCCGGAATATCTGGAGTTGAAAGCGGTGCTGGCCGCCCACGGAGTCTTGCTGGTGGAGGGGATGATAGGCGGTCGTCCCATCGCCACCTATCGCTTGCACCAGCCTGTCTGCTGGGAGCAGGTGACCGTCCCCTGCATCGAACTGGCCGCCCCCAAGGCGGGTCGAAGCCATCAGGCCGGGCTCGAACATATCGAGCTGGTGGTGCCCTCGCTCACGACCTTGGTGACGACGCATCCGGATGTCCCCTTCAAGACCGGCAACATCGATGACGGACGCAATCCGGATATAGGATTGATGCTGCCCTCCGGGCAGATCAAGTTTCATCTGCGCCCGCTTGAGGAGGTGATCGACGAAGAGCTCTGCACCGGCGCCGTGGTGCCGGTACCGGCGGACTATTATGACGGTCTGTGAGGGAAGGACCCGTTGACGGGAGCCTGATCCTGTGGCGTCAACGCACAAGCGGGCGCCACACGTCCTTTCAAGTGACCGAGCCAGAGGCTCAACCCGGCGGTGATCATCAACACCAGCTCGATGCCGAGCACCAGACCCCATAGCCCCCCTTGCTCCCAGAAGGGATGCAGATAAAGCCCGCCCAGGCTGGCCCCCAGGTAATACCCCACCAGATAGAGCGACGAGGCGAGCGCCCGGTTGTGCTCCACGTGCTGGCCGACCCAGGCGCTGGCACAGGCGTGGGCCAGGAAGAAGCCGAAGCTCGAGACAAGCAATCCCCCGATGATGGCGACAAGGCTCCCCTGCAACAGGGCCAGACTGCCGAGTGCCATCAAGGTTATTCCCGCCAGCAGCAGACGATGTGCTCCCCAGCGATGGGCCCCGCGGCCGCTCAGTGAAGAGGCGACGGTGCCGGTGAGGTAGGTCAGAAACAGCATGCCGAGCCACTGGGTCGGCAGGGAGAAGGGGGCCTTGGCCAGCAGGAAGGTGAGATAGCTGTACTGGTTCAGGAAGACCATGAAGTTGAGGCCGCCGATGAGATAGGCCCCCACCAGCAAGGGGTTGCCAAGGTGGCTCTGGATGGCGCGGCGCAGTTGCCCAGGCGCTGCCTCCACGGCCACGAAGCAGCGCTGGGCGGGCAGCAGCCAGATGACCAGTGGCAGCAGGGCGAGGCTGATGATCCCGATACCGAGGAAAGTGTGCTGCCAGTCACCAAACCAGCCAGCCAGCAGACCGCCGACCACCCGGCCCGCGATGCCTCCCAGGGAGTTGGCCGCGATATAGACGCCGACGGCTACGATGAGGGCACGTTTGCTGAACTCTTCCCCCATGTAGGCAATGGCGGTGGCGGGCAGCCCTGCCAGCAGGACGCCTTGCAGGATGCGCAGGCTCACCAGCACATCAAAGTGGGTGACCCAGGGGATGCACAGGGAGAGCAGGATGGCGGCCGCCAGGGTCCACAGCATGATCCGCCGCCGTCCGAACCGATCAGCCAGACGGGCACAGACGAGCAGGGAGCCTGCCAGCCCTGCGGTACAGCCTGCCAGCGTCCAGCTGGCGGACAAGGCGCTGACCGAGAAAACCTCTGCCAGGAGCGGCAGCAGGGGATGGGTCTGGTAGAGATTGAGGAATACCAGGAAGGAGCCCAGGCTGAGAGCCAGGGTGGCGCGTATCCATTCGCGACTACCTATTTCAATCATATGGAGTTGTCCCGACGACTTTTGTGCAGGGTAGTGCGACGAAACGTATAAATATAATATATTTAAGTTATCACCCTGATAAATGAAATTGATATGGACCTGAAACAGCTCGGATACCTGCTGGCGGTGCGCGATGCCGGCTCCTTCACCAGGGCGGCCCAGGGGCTGAACGTGGCCCAGCCTGCCGTCAGCATGGCCATCGCCAAGCTGGAGCAGCAGCTCGATCTGCGGCTGTTTGACCGGCAGGACCGCAGCGTGCGCCTCACCCCGGAGGGAGAGGTCCTCTGCCGCCACGCCGAACGGCTGCTGCGCCAAATGCACCAGGCCGAGGCCGAGATGGCCGAGCTCAAGGGGCTGGAACGGGGGGAGGTGCGCATCGGCATCCCCTACATGATGGGATCCTATTACTTCCCGCCAATCCTGATGGCGTTCAAGCATCGCTACCCCGGCTTGAAGATCCGGGTGGAGGAGGCGGGCACCCGGGAGCTGCTCAGCCGCATGGTGGATGGCAGTCTGGATCTCGCCATCCTCATCACCAGCGATCTGCCACCGGCCCTCGAGGGGGCGCAACTGCTGCGGGAAGAGATGCTGATGGTGGTGGGGGAGGAGCACCCGCTGCGCGGCGCTGAGTCGGTCTCGCTGCCACAGTTCTTCGGCCAGGAGCTCGCCATGTTCCGGCGAGGCTTCTACCACAGGGAACACATGGAGGTGTTGGCGCAGGGGTTGGGGGTAGAGCCTGACATCGCGTTCGAAAGCAATCTCATCCCGCTGCTCAAGGCGGTGGTGCGTCAGGGATTCGCCGTGACCACCTTCCTGCGCATGGCGCTGGAAGAGGAGCCGGCCCTCACCGGCATCCCTTTTTCACCCCCTATCTTCCTGGATCTCTGCGTAGCCTGGCGACGGGGGGATCCGCTCTCCATGGCGAACCGGGCATTGCGGGATTTTTTGCTGGCACAAGGGGATGTTTCTCACCATTGCGCTACAGATACTCAATGATTGAGTGGTATCACCAATAAAAACGCCTCCAATCTGGAGGCGTATGCTGACAAGGTGGATGCAACCTTATTTCTTGAACAGGTGATCCAGCTTGTTTGCCTTGGTGGAGAGATAAAACTCGTTGTGGGGATTGCGACCTTCCTGAAGGGGCACGCGCTCCGCCACCGGGATGCCAAAGGATTCCATCGCCTTCAACTTGCGCGGGTTGTTGGTCATCAGGCGCAGGGACTTGACCTCGAGCGCCTTGAGCATGTCGGCGCAGATGGTGTAGTCACGCATGTCGGCGGCAAAGCCAAGCGCCACGTTGGCCTCCACGGTATCGGCCCCCTGATCCTGCAGATGATAGGCCCGGATCTTGTTGAGCAAGCCGATGCCTCGCCCTTCTTGACGGACATACAGCAGGACGCCGCGGCCCGCCTTGGCGATGTTTTCCAGAGCGGCCTGCAATTGGAAGCCGCAGTCACAACGCAGACTGAACAGGGCATCCCCGGTCAGACACTCGGAATGAATGCGTCCCAGCACGGGTTCGCCGTCTGCGATATCGCCCATCACCAGCGCGGCATGATCCTTGCCTGTGCCGGTTTCCTGAAAACCAACCAGCGTGAAAGTGCCCCAGGGGGTCGGCAACTTGGATTTGGCCACGAGGGTAACGCTGCTCATATGGTTGCTCCTGACTACAGCTGCTTAAAAAAGGGCGGCCAGTTTAGCGCGCATTGTCCGGAACAACCATAAGAACAAAACCTTGCGTGAGAAGTGGGTTAACCCGATTGGTCAGAATAGGTGCAATCACGACGACTTTTGCGCAATTGTGTGCCCTGACAACTGCCAGAGACGGCGCATTCGGGTATAATCGGCGCCCATTAACCCATCCCGACAGGGATGTGTGCAACCAGTCAAGATGCCGAGTGCGCAGGAGAAACGTTATGGCTCAGATGGCCCCCGTGATGACTATTGATGGCCCAAGTGGAGCAGGAAAAGGCACCTTGTGCCAGTTGCTGGCTGAAAAACTGGGCTGGCACCTGCTCGATTCCGGTGCCATCTACCGGGTGCTCTCCCTGGCAGCCCTGCATCACGATGTGGAGCTCGATTCCGAAGCCGCATTGGTTCCCCTGGCCGCCAATCTGGATGTGCAATTCCAGGTAGAAGGGGCGCTGGTCAAGGTGATCCTCGAAGGGGAGGATGTTTCCCGTACCATTCGTACTGAAGAAGTGGGCAACGCGGCCAGCAAAATCGCGGCGTTTCCCCGGGTACGTGAAGCCCTGCTGCGCCGTCAGCGTGCATTCCGCCAAGCCCCCGGTCTCATCGCCGACGGTCGCGACATGGGTACAGTGGTTTTCCCCGAGGCGGATGTGAAGATTTTCCTCGACGCCAGCGCCGAGGAGCGGGCCCAGCGCCGCTATAAGCAGTTGCAAGATAAGGGCTTTGATGTTAACTTTGAGCGTCTTTTAACCGAGATTCGGGAACGTGACGATCGCGACAGAAATCGCGCCGTCGCTCCCCTGAAACCCGCGGAAGATGCTCTTGTTGTAGACTCAACGTCCATGACCATAGATGAAGTGCTGGCAACGGTGCTTGCCTATGCAGAGCAACAACTTGGTGATGTCAGCGCAAACTGATGTCAGTCGTCTGCACCAAGGATGGCGCAGATAATTTAAAACAACCCCGCTTGTGCCGGATTGCAAGTGGATGTTTCATTTGTGACATAAACAATGATCGAATCTTTTGCTCAACTCTTTGAAGAGTCCCTGAATGCCGTTGAAACCCGTCAAGGTTCCATCGTCAAGGGCACTGTCGTTGCTATCGAGAACGGTTTCGTACTGGTTGATGCCGGTCTGAAATCCGAGTCTGCTATCCCGGCTGAAGAATTCAAGAACGCCATGGGCGAGCTGGAAATCAACGTAGGTGACTCCGTTGACGTGGCTCTGGACTCTATCGAAGATGGTTTCGGCGAAACCAAGCTGTCCCGCGAAAAAGCCAAGCGCCACGAAGCCTGGCTGCAGCTTGAAAAAGCTTACGAAGAGCAAGCTACCGTTATCGGTATCATCAACGGCAAGGTCAAGGGTGGTTTCACCGTTGAGCTGAACGGCATCCGTGCCTTCCTGCCGGGTTCTCTGGTTGACGTGCGTCCGATCCGTGACACCGCTCACCTGGAAAACAAAGAACTCGAGTTCAAAGTCATCAAGCTGGACCAGAAGCGCAACAACGTTGTTGTTTCCCGTCGTGCCGTGATCGAGACCGAGAACACCTCCGAGCGTGAAAGCCTGCTGGCCAACCTGCAAGAAGGTCAAGAAGTTAAGGGTATCGTCAAGAACCTGACCGACTACGGTGCATTCGTAGATCTGGGCGGTGTTGACGGCCTGCTGCACATCACCGACATGGCGTGGAAGCGCGTTAAGCATCCTTCCGAAATCGTCAACGTTGGCGACGAGATCGCTGTCAAGGTTCTGAAGTTCGACCGCGAGCGTACCCGTGTATCCCTGGGCCTGAAGCAGCTGGGCGAAGATCCCTGGGTTGCTATCGCCAAGCGTTACCCGGAGACCACCCGTCTGTCTGGCCGCGTGACCAACCTGACCGACTACGGCTGCTTCGTTGAAATCGAAGAAGGCGTGGAAGGCTTGGTACACGTATCCGAGATGGATTGGACCAACAAGAACATCCACCCGTCCAAGGTTGTCAACGTTGGCGACGTGGTTGACGTGATGGTTCTGGACATCGACGAAGAGCGTCGTCGTATCTCCCTGGGTCTGAAGCAGTGCAAATCCAACCCGTGGCAGCTGTTTGCCGAAACTCACGCCAAGGGCGACCGTGTTTCCGGCAAGATCAAGTCCATCACTGACTTCGGTATCTTCATCGGTCTGGATGGCGGCATCGACGGCCTGGTTCACCTGTCTGACATCTCCTGGAACAACCAGGGCGAAGAAGCCGTGCGTGAATTCAAGAAGGGCGACGAGATCGAAGCCGTTGTTCTGCAAGTGGACCCGGAGCGTGAGCGCATCTCCCTGGGCGTCAAGCAGATCGAAGAAGACCCGTTCAATAAGTACCTGTCTGACAACAAGAAAGGTGCTATTGTGAAGGGCAAGGTTACCGAGGTTGATGCCAAGGGTGCCGTGATCGAACTGGCTGACGGCGTAGAAGGCTACCTGCGTGCCTCCGACGCTGCTCGTGACCGCGTAGAAGACGCCACTCTGGTGCTGTCTGTTGGTGACGAAGTTGAAGCCAAATTCATGGGCGTTGATCGCAAGAACCGTACCGTAAGCCTGTCTGTCCGTGCCAAGGACGAGGCTGACGAGCGTGTTGCCATCGACAGCCTGAACCAACAAGAAGAAGTTGTGTTCAGCAATGCCATGATGGAAGCGTTCAAAGCCGCCAAGGGTGAGTAATCCTTGATGCAAGAAAAGGGCGGCATTGCGCCGCCCTTTTTTATCTTGGCAAAATGATTATTGCATGTGATCGGGGAAGGAGATTTAACCTTATGACCAAATCAGATCTCATCGAACAACTGGCAGCCAGCCGCATGCATATGCCGGCCAAGGATGTCGAAGCCGCTATCAAGGAGATCCTTGAGCAGATGGCATCGACCTTGCAAAACGGCGACCGGATTGAAATCCGAGGATTTGGCAGTTTCTCGCTGCACTATCGTGCGCCCCGCGTGGGTCGCAACCCCAAGACCGGGGACAAGGTTGAACTGACCGGGAAATATGTCCCGCACTTCAAACCTGGCAAAGAGTTGCGCGAACGCGTCAACATCATCGAATAATGCAGAAAACGGCATACCTGAGTATGCCTTTTTCATTTTTATGTTCTGGAGTCTGCCCGTTGTCGGGTTTCTCACACTCTTTTCCCATTCGCGCTAGAGTCTGCCTGTGATTTTAAGGATAATCAGTCACTCATTCGCTACAGACAGGGAGCTCCCATGAAGCGTATCTTGGCCCTCATTCCACTGGTGCTGGTGTTTGTCCTGACCCTTGCCATCGGTTCTCAAAATGGTCAGCTGGTGCAGTTCAACTACTTGATCGCCCAGGGGGAGTTCTCGCTCTCCATGTTGCTGGGGTTCTTCTTCGCCGGCGGTTTTCTGCTGGGCTGGCTGGTATTTGGTCTGCTGTTCCTGCGTCTCAAACTGCAAAATCGCACCCTGAACCGAACCATGCGTCGTCAATCTCGCGAGTTGGAGCTTGCCCGGTCGACAACCAAGGAATAATGTCCCTCGATGCTTGAACTGCTTTTCCTGCTGTTGCCCATCGCCGCCGGTTATGGCTGGTACATGGGCCGCAGGAGTGTTCGCCAGGACACCCAGCAACAGAGTAACCAGTTTTCCCGCCAGTACGTGGCGGGCCTCAACTATTTGCTCTCTGACGAGTCGGACAAGGCGGTGGATCTCTTTATCCAGCTGCTGGAAGTCGACAGCGAAACCATCGAAACCCACCTCTCCCTCGGCAACCTGTTCCGTCAACGGGGCGAGGTCGATCGCGCCATCAAGATCCACCAGAACCTGGTCGCCCGTCAGCTGACCCGTGAGCAGCGTCAGCTTGCCTTGCAGGAGCTGGCCCGTGACTTTCTGGCTGCCGGATTGCTCGATCGGGCCGAAGCACTCTGGAAAGAGCTGTGTGATGACAGCGATTTCGAAGAGACGGCTCTGGCACAGCTCCTGATCATTCATCAGCAGTTGCGTGACTGGGACAATGCCATCGCCGTGGCGGTGCGTCTGCAGAAATTCCAGGGCAAGAAACTGGCCGAGCCCATTTCCCACTTCTATTGCGAACAGGCGGAGAGTGCCTTGCGCGATGGCGACAAGCCTGCGGGCATCGCCAAGCTCAAGCGTGCGCTCGGTGCCCACCCGGCCTGTGCCCGCGCCAGCCTGCGGCTGGCCGATCTGGCGATGGAGGAGGGCAGGTTCGAGGATGCGGCCAAGGAGCTCCTGCGGGTGTTCGAGCAGGACATCGACTTTGCCTCCGAAGCCATGCCAAAACTGCTCGAATGCTATCGCCAGCTTGGTCGCAGCCAGGAGCTGATCCCGCTGCTTGAAAAAGCGGTAGAGGATCATGCGGGGGTCAGCGTGACCCTGGCGCTGGCCAATCTGGTGGAGGCCCGCGATGGGTTGAGTCAGGCCCGTGCGCTGGTGCTGCGCCAACTGCGTCGCCACCCCTCCATGAAGGGGTTTTATCAGCTGGTCGGTTTCCAGTTGGCCAGTGCCGAGGAGGGGCCTGCCAAGGAGAGCCTGGAGCTGCTGCAACAGTTGGTCGGTGAGCAGATCAAGATCAAGTCGACCCACAAGTGCCGTCAGTGCGGCTTTGCCACCCATTCGCTGTTCTGGCAATGCCCTTCCTGCCGGCAGTGGGGCACCATCAAGCCGATCCGAGGGCTGGATGGGGAGTAAACGCCAGCGAGGCCAACACGCCCGGGCGAGCACGGATACCCAAGAATTTCAGATGCCAGCGTGCAACCGGGCCCCGGCTCTGCTGCGCCTGGCTGTGGCATAACAATCCATAGGAAGTGACATGCAAGACCCCAAAGTACTGGTCGCGCTGGATTATCAGCACGAAGCCGACGCCTTTGCCTTCATTGAGCAGATCTCACCGGCCCAGTGCCGCCTCAAAGTAGGCAAGGAGATGTTTACCCTGTTTGGTCCCCAGTTCGTTCGTCAACTGGTGGCCAAGGGGTTCGACGTCTTCCTGGATCTGAAATTTCACGACATTCCCAACACCGTCGCCAAGGCGGTGGCGGCCAGTGCGGAGCTGGGCGTCTGGATGGTGAATGTCCATGCCAGCGGTGGCGAACGCATGATGCGTGCCGCCAGAGAGGCGTTGCTGCCATACGGGGACAAGGCGCCCCTGCTCATCGGGGTAACCGTGCTGACCAGCATGGAGCAGTCCGACATGGCGCCCCTGGGTCTGGATGTGACGCCGGCAGAACAGGTGATCCGCCTGGCCACCCTTGCCAAGGCGGCCGGGCTGGATGGTGTGGTCTGCTCCGCGGAAGAGGCGAGTGTGCTGAAGGGGCTGCTGGGAGCCGAATTCAAGCTGGTGACGCCGGGCATTCGTCCGAGCGGATCGGCTGCCGGTGATCAGCGCCGCGTCATGACGCCGCTGGCAGCGGTGGAGGCGGGGGCGGATTATCTGGTGATCGGCCGTCCTATCACCCAGTCCTCGGATCCCGCCGCCGTGCTTGGGGCGATCAATGCCGAGCTTTGCCGGTAACGGCGTAATGGGCGAATGAGCGCAGGCCGGATCCCAGATCCGGCCTGCTGCATTTTGGCCGTGGGCTGGCCCTGCCTATAGGGAGTTCAGGAGTGGACGGCCTGGGTGTCCAGACGAATGGGGAAGAGGCCGAGCAGCAGGCCGGCGAGTGCGCCGATGAAGTGTGACTCGATGTGCACCCTGGCACCGATCAAGGCGGAGACAGGGCTCTCGCCGGCACTGTAAAAGTCCACACCGAGCTTGATGGCGACGCCCGCCAGCATCAGCCAGCCGGAGTGACGGCGAAAGCGGATGTCCTGCATGGCACCCCATACGAACAAGCCGTGCAGCAGGCCGGAGAGTCCCATGTACCACTGGGTTTGCGGGCAGCCCCACCAGATGCCGAGTCCGACCGCCGTTCCCAGCAGCAGCAACAGCACGGGCAGGCGCCATCCCGTCAGGTACTCCTGAAACAGGCTGTAGAGCACGGCCAGACCGCTCAGGTTGAGCAGCAGGTGCCATCCATTGGTGTGTGCCAGATTGCCTGTTATGATGCGCCACCCTTCGCCCTGGGCGATCAGGTCGCGATCGAAGGCGAGCTGATGATTTGGCACGGTGAAAAAGAGCAAGGCAGTGACGAGCGAAAGCGCGATGACCCAGAGCAGACCCGATTTTCCTGACAACATGAAGCAGCCCAACGACAAAGAGAGCCGATACTGTACACGCTGTACCCGGGCCCTCAAAGCGTGCCTGTGCGATTATATTCAGCGGGTGCCGAACCTGGCTGCGCTCCATATTCTGCAACACCCTGCCGAAGTAGGTCACCCCAAGGGGACGGCTGCGTTGCTGGCGGCGTCCCTGACCGATGTACGCATTCATGTGGGAGAGGATTTTTCCGACGACGAAGGGCTCAATGCCCTGCTTGCCGACCCCGCTGTCCAGTGCTACGTGCTGTGGCCCGATGAGGAGGCCCTGACCCTGATAGAGGCAAGGGAGCATCTCCTGAGAAGTGGGCGCACCGTGCGAGCCCACTTCATCCTCCTCGATGGCACCTGGCGCAAAGCCTATCGCATGTTGCACAGCTCGCCTGCACTGCTCGGGTTGCCGCGGATCTCCCTCGGCGCCATTGCTGGACAATATTCCATTCGCAAAAAGCCCTTTGAGGAGGCATTGTCCACCCTGGAAGCGGGCTACCATCTGTTGTCCCGGTGGGAAGGAGAGCCTGAGCGCTTCGCCCCGCTGATGACCCTGTTTACCCATTTGAACCGGCAGTGGCATGACTTTGCACAAGGCCGCCGCCGTTGAGTTGCCCAGAGGAGTGAAAAACATGAAAAAAGCCGTCGTGGTCTTCAGTGGTGGGCAGGACAGCACCACCTGTCTGGTGCAGGCACAGGCCCGCTATGACGAAGTGCATGCCATCACCTTCGATTACGGCCAGCGCCATCGGGCGGAGATTGACACCGCCCGCCATCTGGCGACGGCGCTCGGGATCGCCGCCCACAAGGTAATGGATGTGACCATGCTCGGGGAGCTGGCCATCTCTGCGCTGACCCGGGACGACATACCGGTGAGCTTCGAGCTTCAGGAGAACGGCCTGCCCAACACCTTCGTACCGGGACGCAACATCCTGTTCCTGACCCTGGCGGCCATCTATGCCTATCAGGTGGGTGCCGAAGCGGTGATCACTGGGGTGTGCGAGACCGACTTTTCCGGTTATCCCGATTGCCGCGACGACTTCGTAAAGGCGCTCAATCAGGCGGTCTCCCTGGGGCTGGATCGCCCCATCCGCTTCGAAACCCCCCTGATGTGGCTCGACAAGGCCGAAACCTGGGCGCTGGCGGATCATTACGGTCACCTCGATACCGTGCGTCACCAGACGCTCACTTGCTACAACGGAATCCAGGGAGATGGTTGCGGGGCCTGTCCGGCCTGCGAGCTGCGTCGCCGTGGCCTGGATCACTATCTGGCTGACAAGACCGGCATCCGTGCCAGACTTTACGAGAAGAGTGGACTGGGCGAGAAAAGCGGATCCTGAGCCTGTGCCTAGCCCGGGTTTGGGGTATAATCCGCCCCTTTTGCAGCAAGTCGTGACCAAGATGCACTACCCAATCAACGAGATCTTCCAGACCATCCAGGGGGAGGGGGTATTTACCGGCCTGCCCGCCATCTTCGTTCGCCTTCAGGGCTGCCCGGTGGGCTGCCCCTGGTGCGATACCCGCCACACCTGGGTGGTGGACCCCGAGCGTGAGGTGGCCCCTGGCGAGGTGCTCGATCGTTCCAATGAGTCCGACGGCTGGAGCAAGATGAGCACGGAAGATATCCTGGCCAGCTTTACCCGGCTCGGTTACCGGGCCCGTCACGTGGTGTTGACCGGTGGTGAGCCCTGCCTCTACGACTTGCGCGAGCTCTCTTCGGCCCTGGTGGCATCGGGTTATCAGGTGCAGATCGAAACCAGCGGGACCAGCGAGGTGCTGACCCATGAGCAGACCTGGGTGACTGTTTCCCCCAAGATCGGCATGAAGGGTGGGTTGCCGGTGCTGGTCTCTGCACTGGAGCGGGCCAACGAGATCAAGCACCCGGTGGCCACCGAGCACCATATCGAGGAGCTGGATGCCCTGCTGGCCACCGCCCGGCTGCGCCCCGATGTGATGATTGCGCTGCAACCCATCAGCCAGAAAGCCAGGGCCACGGAGCTGGCCATGGCGACCTGCATCGCCCGTAACTGGCGACTCTCCATCCAGACCCATAAATACCTGAATATCGATTGATATGGATGGACTCAGCGATGAGCGCATCTTGCTGATGCTGGCCAGCAAGATGCCTTACGGGAAATACAAGGGGCGGCGCATCATCGATATTCCCGAACCCTATCTGGTATGGATGGCGCGAAGCGGTTTTCCGGCCGGTATCCTGGGCCAGTCTCTGGCACTGGCCTACGAGGTAAAGCTCAATGGACTCGAGTCCATGATTATTCCCATTATTAACAGGATGTCAGAATGAGAATATATACAAGGCAAGGGGACAAGGGGCTCACGCGACTGGCCGATGGCACTTCCTTGGCCAAAGACGATAAACGTGTCGAGACCTATGGCGCCATCGACGAGCTGAATTCCCAAATAGGCTTGTTGATGGCTGAAATACCCGTCGGGGAGAGCACACTCCTGGCCGATCTCATATTGTTGCAGCAGGAGCTGTTTGATCTGGGCGGGGAGCTGGCATTTTCCAGTGAATCGCAAACGGATGCGCTGTGGCAGGTGAATGAGGCTTGGACGAACAGGCTCGAGCAACAGATCGATGCCTACAGTGCCGGGTTGCCGGTGCTGCGCAATTTTATTTTGCCGAGCGGTTCGCGGGCGGCGGCCCAGGCACATGTGGTGCGTACCCTGACCCGTCGCTGTGAGCGCCTGCTGCTTGGGTTGAGCCGCGTAGAGCGGGTGAATCCGGCCGTTTTGCCCTACCTCAACCGGCTGAGCGACTGGTTTTTCACCATCGCCAGATACCTGCTGGTATCGTCGGGTACCCCGGAGATCCTCTGGGTCAAGGCGGCTGACAGAGGCTGACCACCGCTCGAAGCAGCAATAAAAAACCTCGCCTTGCGAGGTTTTTTATTGCTGTGGAAAGGGGCCTGATATTGCAGTCAGATGGCAAAGGCTTCCACAGATTTGCCTTCAGCAACGGCCTTGGCAATGACCGAGGGCATGCGGCCCTGACCGGTCCAGGTTTTTTCCACGCCATTGTCAAGATAACGATATTTGGCGGGGCGGGGCGCACGTTTGCTGACCTTGGTATTCTCGGGAACCACGGTGTTGACCAATTCGGCGGGATCGATCCCTGCGGCCCTCAGCATTTCGGCATATTCGGCAATTTTCTTTTGATGCTCTTCACGGGCCTGGCGTTCGGCGGATTCATCTTGTCGACGTTCATCGACGATGGCGGAGAGCTTTTCCAAGCCTTCTTCCAGTTGTTCCAGCGTCAAATCGCGGCAAACTGCACGCAGGCTACGGATATTCAACAGCACTTTCAGAAATTCGTTCATATTGGCTACCACGCGAGCAAAATATTAAGGGAAGAACTGGTTTTTCGATAATTTATAGGGGTGTTTGGCACCAAGTCAAGCCTGCCCAAATAATTAATTAGGCTGATAAATTAAGTCTTGAAATAGATATGAAGGATATTTTTATCCGTTTGACGGGCCAGCATCTTCGAATGGGTTCATGTCAGATGAAAATATCGCCAGTAGAGTCTTTGATGAACCATTTGACTATCTTTGAAGATGTGGGTGCCACAGAAACCTTGAAATTTAATCAAAAAACTTGCTATCACCCGGCGGCTCGATAAAATGTGGCGCGAATACCTTTAAGTAGAGGCGCGCTGCCTATGAGTAACCGAGCGGAGGGTGATGCCTGCGATGCTCGATGAAAGGAGTCGGCGCCGAAGTGACCAGGCCATCATACCGGGTTGCTGGTTCTGCATCTAATAGGTGCAGGACTGCCATAGTCATCCACTATGGAGCGCTACCTGAAGGGGCTGAGGAGTATACCCTCCCCATGGGTTTTGTTTCTTTGATCCTCTC
Source organism: Aeromonas sp. s1(2024) (assembly GCF_040908005.1). Taxonomy (NCBI): domain Bacteria; kingdom Pseudomonadati; phylum Pseudomonadota; class Gammaproteobacteria; order Aeromonadales; family Aeromonadaceae; genus Aeromonas; species Aeromonas sp. s1(2024). The sequence continues at coordinate 30,143 of NZ_JBFOCW010000011.1, forward strand.
GGTAGATCTCCACCTGTTGTCTTTAGGTGCAAAGAGATCATGGACATCGTTCATTACGCCGACTCCGGTTGGTCCGTCGTTCCCCCCCTGCTGGCCGTTGCGCTGGCGATCATCACCCGCCGCGTCCTGGTGTCGCTGGGGGTGGGCATAGTCGCAGGCAGCCTGCTGCTCAACCAGTTTTCTCCCCTTGCGTCCCTGCATTACATGCTCGACACCGTGCTCAGGATCTTCTGGGTCGACGGTGCGCTCAATCGTGACAACGTCAACATGATCCTCTTCATGTTGCTGCTGGGCGGCCTCATCAGCCTGATGAGCGTCTCCGGTGCGACCCGGGCGTTTGCCGAGTGGGCGGAGCGCCGCGCCAAGACCCGCAAGGGTGCCAAGTCCCTGACCGGTCTGATGGTGTTCGCCTTCTTCATCGACGACTTCTTCCACAGTCTGTCGGTGGGGGCCATCTGCCGTCCGGTGACCGATCGCTTCCAGATCTCCCGCGCCAAGCTGGCCTATCTGCTGGACTCCACCGCCGCGCCGGTCTGCGTGCTGATGCCGGTCTCCTCCTGGGGGGCCTACATCATCGCCCTCGTCGGCGGCATCATGGCGGCTCATGGTCTGACCGACCAGAGCCCCATCTCCGCCTTCGTCGAGATGATCCCCATGAACCTCTATGCGGTGTTCACCCTGATCATGGTGCTGGTGGTGATCGCCTTCCAGCTCGACATCGGCCCCATGCGTCAGCATGAGCAGTGGGCATTGGAGGGCAAGCTGTGGGACGAGTCCAAGGGGCGCCCCATCGGGCTCGACATGGAGAGCCCGGAGGAGAGCAATGGCGGCATGATTGACATGGTGCTGCCCATCCTGACCCTGACCTTGGCCACCGTCTATTTCATGATTGACTCCGGGGCTGCGGTGCTGGCCGACAAGGGGCTGCCGTTCAGCGTGCTCGGCTCCTTCGAGAACACCAATGTCGGCTCCTCCCTGGTCTATGGTGCCCTGTGCAGCCTGGTGGTCTCCATCGGTCTGGCCATGCGCCTCAAGCTGGGGGCAAGCAACTGGATGAAAGCGGCTCCGCAGGGGATCATGGCCATGCTGCCCGCCATCAACATCCTGCTGTTCGCCTGGACCATCGGCGCCGTGGTGCGCGATGTGGAAACCGGCAAATACCTGGCCTCCCTGGCCAATGGCAATCTGCCGGTGGAAGTGCTGCCCGCCGTGGTTTTCGTGCTCTCCTGCGCCATGGCGTTTGCCACCGGCACCAGCTGGGGTACCTTCGGCATCATGCTGCCGCTGGCCGGCGACATGGCGGCCGCCAGCGACATCAGTCTGATGCTGCCCATGCTGGCCGCCGTACTGGCAGGGTCCGTGTTCGGGGATCACAGCTCCCCCATCTCCAGCACCAGCATCCTGTCTGCCACCGGGGCCGGTTGCCATCACATCGATCACGTGATGACCCAGCTGCCCTATGCCCTGGCCATCGCCTTTGGCGCTGCGCTCGGCTACCTGGTGATGGGGCTGATGCACTCCGCGCTGGCCGGTTTCACCGTGAGCGGGCTCTGGTTCCTGATCTTCTCCGGTTACCATTTGCGCAAAGCCCGGGCGTATAGCGCCGTGGCAGTTGCATAAGAGAACAAGGGGCCTGCGGGCCCCTTGGTTTTGGCAGGGGCTTTGGTTAGCATGCGCCCCATCACTCCCGTTTCGGAACCCCATCATGGCTTCACTGCACTACAAATTTGCCACCATGAACTCAGGCAAATCGACCCAGCTCATCCAGGCCCACTTCAACTATCTGGAGCGTGGCATGTATCCGCTGGCCATGACGCCCGCCATCGACGATCGCTTCGGTGCCGGCGTCATCAGTGCCAGGGTCGGTCTTGAGCTGAAAGTGGAGGTGTTCAGCGACAGCTGCGATCTCTTCGAGATGGTCAAGGCGCGCCACGCAAAGCGGCACATCGATGTCTTCATCGTTGACGAGGCGCAGTTCCTGACCCGTGAGCAGGTCTACCAGCTCGCCCGCATCGTCGACGAGCAGGACATTCCGGTGATTGCCTATGGTCTCAAGACCGATTTTCGCGGCGAACTGTTTCCCGGCTCCTACCACCTGCTCTGTCTGGCGGACAAGTTCGAGGAGCTAAAAAGCATCTGCTGGTGCGGCAACAAGGCCCACATGAACTCGCGGGTCAACGAGGCGGGGCAGGTGATGCGCGACGGTGAGCAGGTGGAGATCGGCGGCAACGATCGCTATGTGTCGCTCTGCCGCAAGCACTATCTGGAAGGGCGGGCCTTCAAGTAACCCGTGGCTGGCTCGTGCAGCCTGGACATCAAAGAGGGCGCCCATCTGGCGTCCTCTTTGTCTATGGGAGTCAGTCGATCTCGATGTCGACAGGGGCGATGATGGGGTCGGCCGCCGGCAGGCGGTGGAAGAGCTGGCGAAAATGCTGTTGTACCCGGCCTATGTCCACCAGGGACATGCCGGAGGCGAAGCCGAACCAGACGTAGAGCCCGGTGAGGTCGCGAAACATGGGAGGGAGGTAGCGGGGGGCGTCGATGAGCCCCTCCAGATAGTGCTGATAGAGCACGGGGATGTCGTCCAGGGTCACCTTGCCGACGAACAGCATGGGCAGGATCTCCGGCACCCCCTCCAGCACGGCGCTGCGAATGAAGTTCACCGTCTCCACATAGCCCTTCACATAGGAGAGATCCTTGGTAAAGCAGGCGCCCCCCTCGACCATGCCTCCGCGAAACACCCGCTGGGTGATCTTGTAGGCGTCGTGCTCGCTGGCCCCCTTGGCCACGAAGTGGCGGAACACCTCGATGAAATCGGCGCCACGCTCCGCCATGTCGATGGCCATGACCCGATCCGAGATGCGCTTGGCCCTGTCCGGGAAGGAGCTGAACGTGAGGGTCTCGATGAGTACTGCCAACCCCTCCTGACAGGCGGTGATGCGGGGCGAGCCGGCACCGAGCCAGGTGGCGTAAGATTGCTGGCGGCCGTTGAGGGTGGTGCCGACGTGAACCCAGCCTTCGTGTACCTCCAGCACCTGCAGATCGAGTTCCGAGAAACGGGCGTGGGAGTTGAGCTTGATGTAATCCCCCCCGGCGGCGGCATCGGAGACGATGCCATCGCTGAGCTTGACCTGGACTGTGCCGTCGCTGAAGTAGCTCGACAGCTTGCCTTGCAACCTCGCCACCGCGGCTTCCCCCTCGAACTCCTTGGGGTAGGGGCGCACCAGATGGCGGGCGCCGGGCAGGGAGAAGATGTCGCACAATCTGGCCCCCAGCTCCTTCAGGGTCTTGCGATCCCCGCGCAGGTGATCGCTTGCCGAGCCGTAGAGCCGCTGACTGTAGCGCTGAAAGTCCGGCTGCCCGCGCTGGCGCAGCATCTCGATGACCACCATGTACTGATCCACCGTCTCTTGCAGGATCCGGCCGAGATCGTCCTGGGGGCCGAGGCGCCGGCGGATCCTGTCCCTCAACTCCTTGAGCTCAAGGTACTTGTTGCGGGGATCGAACCCCAGGGGGAGGGATTCATAGAAGTGCCTGTCGATGGCGGGCAGTGCCTTGCCGCCACTTGCCAGAAAGTCGCTTTGCAGGTGACGGGGCCATTTGATGGCATCCAGGATGCGGATGGGTTTTTGCAGGGCGAGCAGTTCATCCGAGAGGGATTTGAGGTGCAGGCGATACTTTTCTTGGATGGTCATCGGGCTCTTTGGAGGCGAGTGCGCTACGAGAATGGCTGAGTATAGGCACAGGGCCTGTCAAAAAGAAGCGAGACGACGGGGATCCGGCCTGTGTGCTTTTGGTTGTCTGAAAATTGGTTTAGACTGCGCCCCTTGATCTCTACCGTGTCGTGAAAATGATGAATATCCCCAGCTCTGAAATGATAATGCGTTGGTTGCAACAGGCCCGGATCGAGCACTATGTGTGCGATCAGTGTCATGGCATCCACATGGTCTCCCTGCAGTCCGTCGAGGGCATCCAGGAGAGCCGGATCTTCGTGGAAGAGGAAGGGCTGCTGTTCTCATCCGAGCTGGAGGTGCGCCCCTCATCGCTACTGCCCCTGGTGGCCGAACTGGGTCGTCTCAACATGCAATATCCGTCCCTCAAGGTGTTCCTCGACATCATCGATGACAACCTGCCACGCCTCGTTGTGGGTCACACCGTCTTTACCAAGGCGGGTCTCACCGTCGAGCAGTTCCTGCTGTTCGTTGAAAGCACCACGGCAGCCACCCATGAAGTGGTTTCCGAATGTGAACGCCTTGGCTTCCTCAATCTGCCGGAAATCCAGGTCGCACCGGAATCCGTTCACTGACTTCAGCACCTGAACTGTGCGTTTAATGTGCGAACGGTTCGCTGCGGCTAAAAAGCCGTTGACGGCGGCGGGGCTTTCCCCTAAATTACGCCCCGTTCCGGCGCAACAGCGCAGTGAACCCGTGTTGGCTGAACACGTTAAACCACAGACCAAAATTTGGTGGGATGTCCGAGTAGCTGCCCACCGACGAAGTCGGCAAGAAAGCACGCGTAGCGTGCTCCGAAAGCCACTTCAAAGAAGTAAAAATTTGGTGAGGTGTCCGAGTGGCTGAAGGAGCACGCCTGGAAAGTGTGTATACGGCAACGTATCGAGGGTTCGAATCCCTCCCTCACC